>WGFI01000093.1 GCA_015492295.1 Caldifarciminota bacterium | reverse complement strand
TTATGATCGTATCGCCGTTTATATAAACAGTTCTCATCGTTGAAGGATAGATATATATGCTGTCATAGTTTCCATCTCCATCAAAATCATCGTAGGAGTACCATTGCATCAGAGGAGCGCTGCAAGTATCTATAGCCATCCATGTATCTCCTACCGTCGGCGGGAATTTCAAGGCCCTTATACCTATGTAGTTCAAGTATATGCTGAATATGTTTCTTCCGAAGTTTTCAATCAGATATGTTCCGTCAAAGTATGCTATAACCGTGTCTCCCGGGGATATGTGATAATTCATACTGTATATTATCGCCCTATCAACGGGTGTAATGAAGGTGCAACGGGAACCTGATCCGTCCCATGTATCCACCACAGCCACACTATCAACATCGTATCCGTAGGCGAAACCGCCTAAGTCATATATTTTCACCCTCCCAGGCGTGTATCCAGCAAAAGATAAGCTTGAAAATATCCACATCATTTTAGAACCATCCTTTTATCCATCTTAACCCTTTCATAGTTTGCAGCGCCACCTCTATCTCAGCACTGTCTCCTGAAAGGTTGATCAACCTCATCTTACCGAATCTGTCATTTGAGCTTATCCATATAGCGTAGGAATCGTAAGGCGATATTACGAGCGTATCGGAATATTGGGATGCATCAGGAGCTATGTACGATGTTATAGGTGATGATGCTTTTATCCTACCGTCGGTTGATGCAACGGATATGAATCTTATAGTGTCTGAGAACCTTACCAGCTTGAATCCCGCATATCCCGAAGGGACGGAATTTCCAGAGAATAAGGAGTAATTTAAATCCTTGAAACCTATGCCATTATTACAGGTGTCGTACAGACATATCTTGAATCTGTATATCTCCATAGGAATGAGTACAGATCCTCCGTCCTTATTACCGTCCGGGTCAGAGTATGTTATATCCACCGTCTCGTAAGGACCATCTAAAATCTGGGTGTATGTTGAATCTTCCTTTATCTCGCTCGTTAATATTACGGAGTTATCACCCATTATGCTGATCTGACCACCGTTAGAATTCTCAACTCGGTAAGTTATTACGAGTTTCGTTCCATCCTCTGAGGGTTCCCCGAGGAATTGAAACCTCGGTTTATCCTTAGGAACGCAAGATAATATAATGAAAGATATAAAGAACAACCTTTTCATTTTATCACCTCCTTTTTTATTTCGTTTCCTATGACTATGAAATAAATTCCCCTTTTCAAGCGAACTTTGTGCTTATAAACTATTCCATTGAAAATCAATCTTCCCGATACCGAATAGACTTTAACCTCCGTGGGCTTAGGTAAATCAAACTGTAAGATATTTGAGGGTGTGATACGATAAAGAATTTCAGGAGAAGATACCTCGCTTAAACAAGAATAACTCCCTCGTGTATAAAATATATCTATGGTATCGGAGGGCTCACCTATATTACCGTATATATCCTTAGGAACTATAAAGAATCTGTTTGATATGCAGGGGTATGTTCTCAATGTTATGCTGCTATCCACCGTACTGGATATTGGGTAAAAATCTGAATAATCCCAACTGGCATATACTATATACCTCTCAAAATCCGCCTCCCTGTTAGAATTCCAAATTAAGGATACGCTATCGATTAAAGTATCAAGGTATAGAATACTGAGGTTTTGTGGTTTCACAGGCGGTATTCTAAGGTTCCTAAATATAGGTATGGATGAGTATAATCCAGGATAAATAAAATTTGTCAGGGAATCTTTAACCCACTGAGTTTCCATATATCCTAAGAAATCCGATGTGTAATTTACCGTGATTGATCTTATATCAGGTGGATATGGACTGAAAAAAGCTCCATTGGTATCAACAGTCGTAAATGGAGTATGGACGACTATATTTCTTTCGGCACCTACGGCACCAAATATATCCCTCCATCTGTTTGCGGGGAAGGAAAAAATCCTTTCTGCAAATATGGGAGGAGAGTTGATATTCCCATCACAGTACAAGGTATCACATACCTCAACCTTTATCCTACATATGCCACTTTGCCCTTGTGATTCTCCGCATCCTGAAACCCTATATACATTAACGATTATACTCGCTCTGCCATAGGAATCCGTGATTAACAGGGTATCCATAAATATCCTTCCATCGGGTCCCCACCCCAAGAATCTAAGCGTTCTATCAGGTACAGGTTCCTCGCAATAACCTGAACATTCAATGGAAAAATCTCTTTTCCGCTTATAATAGTAAATATCCAAACCCATGCTCATGCTTCCATAAGAATAAGGGAAAATGCTGAGTTCATATCGTAGGTTTCTTAAAGTTGCAGGATAAAAATTGTAAAATGCGGGTTGCGAATTAAACCAATTTATAAAACTCTTACCTTCTATGGTATAAGCGCCGAAGGCCTTTTCAGCCATTAGCTTATACTCCTGATAAGAGTTCAAATCCGTCCAGAAAGGTAGAGACGGCTCTTCGCATAGAGAATCATTTAAGTTTTTGAATATATTGGGATTGACTATAAAAGTCTTTATCCACAAGTAAGAAAACGCTTTATACCTTAAACCTATCAGTGGAGAATACCAGTTATCCGCATCACCCCATGATATGCGTGTCGCATTGGTTCCTATAAACGGCAAATTTAAATATTGATAAAACACATACGCTGGATCAAAGGTATATTCGTTGTTCCATGACCCACAATATTTACCATAAGTCAAACACATGATTTTGTGAGCCAACATACTAACGGCCTCCGCATGCCCCTCCTCAAACTGGGACCAGAATAACACCCTGTTTCCTCTAAACGCATGCACAACTTCGTGCGTTAGTAGAATAGGATTATAGCAGGTGGAGCAGGTGTCAAAGGAAGATATATTCAAAACTATATAACCGTTATCGTCCCATAGATAATAAAAGGGTGTGCATGGGGGATCCAATGAGAATACCACTTTACAAATGGGAGCAAAGATTGGAGGACACATAAAAGATGTAGGTAATGAGGGTGCTTTAACTATTCTGAACCATGGATTACCCCAGCGATTGTTCTTCATCATTCCTCTACCGTATATGCTTTCAATTATGGGTATAATTCTATCCATATGCCATCTGATAGCCGAATCCTCATAGGAAGTCCAACCTGAACCTAAGCAATATCTGATGGTATCCCTTTTACAGGAGAAAATGGAGTTTGGATTAAATGTGTCAGGTGGAAATATCGGTTTGCCTTTGCGCGAGAAATAGATTATAACATCGGGATAATCCCTATATTTTGAAAGTGTATTAAAAGATATCTCCCTCAACACTTCTGCCTTTTGAGGATATTTCTCTAAGTGAAACAGTTCCTCATCCTTTATTGAAGGCGGAACCTCTATCGGGACCACTACGGAGTACCCCATGCTAACCATAAAGACGAAAACTAAGAAGATTTTGAGAGATTTTGAGAGATTTTGAGAGGGAGGCGAGACGCAGTATATACCCCAAAAGCCCTAACCCTTGTTATTAAGGCTTTTCTCATCATAAGAAGATATTATAAGGCTGTTTCTGTTGTGAGTTTCAAGTTGAAAAATCCTTACCATCCCTATGCTTCGCTCCGTTTAAGTGTCCCCTCCCTTATCGTGTCCTTCGTATAGTTCTTTCATACACTATATAAAAGTACCCTTGCTATTCTAAGGGATGTTTTACCATCCCAAAGCGGAATATAGGTTTCTTTGAATTTTCCAAATCTTTGATGGATCCTTTTCGGTAAATCCTCAGGTTCTTTTACAAGTTCATTGGTACCAAGTTTTATCGTTATAGGTCTCTCGGTGTTGGGTCTCAGAGTTATACAGGGTATCCCGAGGAATGAAGTTTCCTCCTGAATACCCCCGGAATCGGTTATTACAAGACCCGAACCGAGCATTAAGGACAAGAATTCTGTGTATCTCATAGGTTGCACAACTCTGAACTCGGCTTTAATATTGGCCTTATTTAACATCTTTTGCGTTCTTGGATGCATAGGGAATACGATAGGATAAGACCTTGATATTTCATTTAAGGTATCAATTATCCTCCTTAATCTCGGCAAATCATCAACATTTGACGGCCTATGTAGAGTTATCACTATGTATTTCCCTTTACTAAAACCTAAATCTTTCCATTTTTCCAGTTGAGAAGCGATTTTCAGAACATTTATGAGACTATCTATCATAATGTTTCCAACCGTATATATACTCTCAGGAGATTTCCCTTCCTTCAAAAGATTCTCGGTTGCATCGTAGGATGGTGAGAAAAGGAGATCGGAAAGGGCATCCGTGGTTATCCGATTTATTTCTTCGGGCATACTCCAATCCTTGCTTCTAAGGCCCGCCTCAACATGGGCGAGTTTAAGCATAAGATGTTTCGCGGCAACGCTAAGAGCGAGTGTTGAATTTACATCACCGAACACGACGACAACATCGGGAGATATATCCCTGAGGATATCCTCGGATTTGGATATGATTCTGGCGATCTGTTGTAGATTCGTATCCGATCCCACACCCAAATAAAAATCGGGTTCCGGAAGGTTGAAATCTTCAAAGAAGGCTTTTGAAAGCTCATAGTCGTAATGTTGTCCCGTATGCAATATCAAGGGATTTACACCTTTCCCCTTTAATACATGGTACAAAGGGTGAAGTTTTACAAAGTTTGGCCTCGCACCAACCACCAAAAGGATCCTTATCTTCCCCATTCCTCTATTATCTCTTTCGCTCTATTTCTGGCCCATTTATCCGCTTCCAAATATTCCTCAAATTTCTCCGCTTTCCCAAACGGATTTTCCTCAATTACCCTTTCAACAACCTCCGTTATACCGTAGAAGTTTATCTTACCTTCAAGGAAAGAATATACCGCCACTTCGTTTGAAGCGTTCATAACGGCTGGGTACGTACCGCCCAATTTAAGGGATTTATACGCCAAATCCAAAGCGGGAAATTTCCGAGTATCAACGGGTAAAAGCTCTAACACACCGAAATCGTATTCCTTTATGGGGGTTTCGTACCTTTCAGGATATGTTATAGCATACTGTATCGGTATCCTCATATCTGGGATGCTCGCGTGCATCTTAAAAGAATTATCCTTTAAAACCACTATTGCATGTATCACGGACTGTGGGTGTATCCTAACCTCTATATTATCAGGTGGAATATCAAAGAGAAAATGCGCCTCTATGACCTCAAGTCCCTTATTCATCAATGTCGCGGAATCTACGGTTATCTTTCTTCCCATCCTCCAAGTCGGATGTTTTAAAGCATCTTCGGGTTTCGCCCTCCTTATATCCTCAATATTCCAGTTTCTAAAAGGTCCCCCTGATGCTGTCAATATCAGCTTCTTTACCTCATCTTTTTTAAGATCCTTCAATATTTGAAAGGCCGATGAGTGCTCGGAATCAACGGGTATGAGTTCCCCTTTGGACATAAGAGGCTTTATAAAAGGACCAAATGATACAAGGGTTTCCTTATTGGCCAGCGCCACCCTCTTACCGTTCTTCAACCCCTCCATCGTCGGATAAACTCCTACGATACCGTTCGTTGCTACTACTATAATCTCAACCTCGGGCATGTTTGCAATTTCAATGAGACCTTCCTTACCATAAGATACATCTATTCCGGATGGAGGCTCGGCGTTTCCCGTAATCACCGCTTTTACGGGTTTAAACTCATCAACTATCTCTTTCAAAGCTTTACTGTTGTTATGTACCGATATCGCCACCAAATTCAGATTCAACCTCCTGATGACATCAAGTGTTTGTCTTCCTATGGAACCCGAGGCTCCCAATACGGCTATGTTTTTATACATATACCGAGTTCATCAAGTTGAGATTTATCAACCTCGCTTGGAGCGTTCTCAAATAAGGCCATGCCGCTTGTACTCTTGGGGAAAAGTATAACTTCCCTTATGGAATTCTCACCTGCGCACATGGCGACTATTCTATCTATACCCAGGGCTATTCCACCGTGAGGCGGAGCTCCCATTTCAAGGGAGTTGATCAGAAATCCAAACCTCTCCTGTATCTGCTCATCGCTGAGTCCTATTATCCTAAGGAGTTCCTTTTGAAGTTCGGGATTATGAACTCGGATGGATCCGGAACCTAATTCAACCCCGTTTATAACCAAGTCATACTGCTTACCCCTTATCTTTAAGGATATCTCCTTTAATCCCTCCTCATCCTGCTCAACCAAACTTTCCTTTAATCTCTTGATGTAAATCATATCCTCCTCATAAGGAGATGTGAATATATGGTGCGCTGGTTCAATTCTTTTTTCTTCCTCATTCCATTGAAACAGGGGAAAATCTTTTACCCAAAGTGCAGACCATTCCCTTTCAGGCTTTAAAAATTCCTTACATATCCTATCCCTGAAATCACCCAGGGTTTCAAGAAAATTTAAACCTTTCCCAGCGAAAAGAAAGATGGTATTACCCTCATTCTCCCTTATCTCTTCCTCATTTAAGAACTTCGCTAGATTTCCAGAAGGTTTTCCGTTCTCTATCCTCGCGAACATGAATTTGTAATCGTCAAGCAGCTTATCTATCTGCCCCCTTGAAAGCTTAACGGGAACCCTCAAAACCTTAACTTTACCACCGTTTTCCAAGACCCTATCCACTATATTTATACCCCTACCTTTAAATCTCTCCGTCCAATCAAGGAACCTTATTGAATATCTCAGATCCGGCTTGTCGCTTCCGTACATATCCATACATTCAAGATACGATAGTCTGGGCAACGGAGAACTCAAATTCGCATTGGCAAACCTATTAAATATTTCAATGATAAGGGGCTCTATGGTTTTTAGTATATCCTCAATATCCGAGACGAAAGACATTTCAACATCAAGCTGGGTGAATTCAGGTTGTCGATCGGCCCTCAAATCCTCATCACGGAAACATCTGGCTATCTGAAAGTACTTATCAAAACCCGCCGCCATAAGTATCTGCTTATAAAGCTGGGGAGATTGAGGCAAGGCATAGAATTTCCCTTTGTGTATCCTTGAAGGTACTATGAAATCTCTCGCACCCTCCGGTGTGCTCTTTGTCAGTATCGGTGTCTCCAGCTCCAAGAAACCCAAAGAAGACATATAGTT
This sequence comes from Caldifarciminota bacterium, assembly GCA_015492295.1. GTDB lineage: Bacteria > Hydrothermota > Hydrothermia > LBFQ01 > LBFQ01 > Caldipriscus. Next base: position 9,041 of record WGFI01000093.1, on the reverse strand, counting down.
TCTTATGAAAAGGATTATCTCATGTCTCAATATGAAATTCCTTTGCATCTTTGGTCTTCTTAGATCCACGATCCTGTGTTTCAATCTGGTCTCCTCAAATACATCAATATCATCTTCTGGCAAGAATGGTAAGGGTCTGCTCTTATTGAGAATCTCCCAACTTTCAGCGTATATCTCAACTTCCCCGCTCTTCATCCTCGGATTTACACCCTCGGGAGGTCTTTTCTTAACCGTTCCCTCAACCTTAACCACATATCCCAAGGAAAAATCGGGCTTCTTATTCTCAAAAACCACCTGAACCTCACCGTACCTATCCCTTAAAATTATGAAATTTACCTTCCCCATCTCCCGGATAGAAACCACCCATCCGGACACCAAAACCTTGCTATTTACCAACGAAACATCTATATCCCCACAGGTATGGGTTCTATGCATTAGGCGGTTATTCTAAGCCCGAATTTACTCCTTAATCTCCTTTATCTCAGGTAGTACCCCCTTAAATCTGATCCATTTACCCGTTTTGTCTATGCTCCACTTCCAAGACGCCTCATAGACCTTCTTGGTGGGGACATTTACAGCCCTCGCGTAAAAAACTACGAATATTGAATCTCCCTTCCTTTCAACCCTCCATCCCGAAGTGTCGGGTTTGGCAAGTTCGGGCATATAGGCCAGATTTCCGCTTGAAGCCGCATTTATCAGCTTTGTAAGCATCTTTGGATCCTTTATCTTTCCCTCCACCTGGGCCACATAAGTTATAAACGCTTTTCCACCACTCACGATTTCCTTCTGCCTCTCCGTTAAATTCGCCTGTACCTTCTTTATCATAGCATCATCGGACATTCCACCTGAACAAGCCAAAAATCCAATCACCAAAATCGCGCACCTTTTCATAGTATGGGAATTATACCGCTGAATGTTGAACTCCATATTTAGGAGCAGGAATAATCAATAAATATACGCATTTGATGTAAATTTAGGGATTTACCCTTATTGAAATTTTTAACCAGTTATGTTATAATATAAAGGGTGCCAGGATTGGAGGAATTATCGTTAAGAGATAGATGGAACGCTTGGTTCATACTCAGAAATTATCCTATAATAAATTTGAAGGATATTTCACTTGAAAGTGGAGAGTCCATACCTAATCTCAGAAGAACCACCGAGATGTTGATACAAAATGGTATGCTTGAAAAGATAGATGAGAATATTTACAGGTTCAAAATACGAGGTTCTGATGCGGAGGAGCTTATGAAGGAGATAGAGAGAATCACTATGAAAGATTGGACATATAATGATTGTCATGATCTCTACTGCAACATAGAGAACTTTGAGAGAAAGATAATAAACAGACTCGTATTCTCAACGGGGAAAGTCAGCGTAAGGGTTCTTATGGAAATCATAGGATCAAAGGGATACTTCAAGATTCTGAATTTTGAGAGGAAGGTAAATCTGTTCTCACGAAATAAGAACTTACTCGTACCTATATGTAGAGAAAAGACATTATCAAGTCATAGAACATTCACATTTTACAGGATTTGCTCTGAAAATTTCAAAAAAAATATGCAGGATGTGATAAGAACATTTCGGTTATAGAATACAGGTGTTATGGTATTTCTCCTGAGTAAATTCGTATTTAATGCGGGCTCAATGAAGATTCTCTTCTCAAACGGAACGATTTATATACTTTCGGGAGGGGTTAGTATAAAGACGGAAAATTACGATATTAAGGGAAGCAGCGGTAAGTACTATGAAAATCTGGGGAAGGTATTTCTGAACTATGCTAAGATAAAATCGGCAAACTTATTCCTATCATCAAAGTTCCTTTACTACAATAGAAATACCAAGTTTCTGGAATTAAAAGGTGATGCTTTTTTTGAGGATAGATACAGGAAGATTTCTGGAAATATCATAAGAAGTAAGAACGATTCCGCATGGGTGTTTGGTAATGTTGATGTCATATCAAAAAAACGAAGTATAAGAATAAGGGGTGATAGCGCTTTTTACGACGGGAAAAATGCCTTCGGATGGATAAAAAGGAATGCGAAAGCCATCATACCTGCATCCGAAACCCTGCATATAACGGCAAATATGTTCTTAATGCATAGGGATACAACTTTCGGTTATGACAGTGTTAAAATAGTTTCAAAGTCTATTGAAGCCACAAGTGATACATTTATAGCGGATATAAAGGGTGATACCTTACGAAGGGTCTTCCTCTTTGGAAACACCCATTTAAAGTGGAAAAATGGAAACGGTTCCTCAAAATCCTGTGAGATACTCTTTGAAAACGGTGAGGTTAGAACGGTTATACTGAGAGATTCGGCGAGAGTGGTATATAACGAAGGCGGTGGAACCATAGAGGTTGAAGGTAGTATAATAAAAGCTACGGTGATAAATGATACTCTAAAACACATAAGTGTAGAAAAATTAAAACGGGGGGTTTATAAATGATTTTTCATTTACTTTTCCAGCGATCTTGTATTGAAAGTTAGATAGATGCGAATCGGAGATGAATGAAGCGATGGATTACCTTAAAGAGGCAAAGTATGACCTCATTTATTTCTGGCCATCTGGAATGCTTACTATAAAATTGGTAGCGGTTATAATTTTCTCTCGTGGAATAACCCCACAAGTAGATGATTATCGGATACCACTTTTTGCCATAGAATCACATACTCTTGAAGACTTTTGGATTTAGCAAAATCATATAGTTTCTTATCCGCGGTTAATAAAACAATATGTACATAAAACCGTTTTTTCAATCGCAGCTTATTTTTACAAGGGAAATTTTGAATATTCTCAAGTATGAATTTGAGCTGAAGTAGCGCATCAATATCACCATAGTTAGCCTTAGTATAGGGATCAACGAATCCTTTCCCATATTCTCTTATGATGTTCTCATTGTTTCTTACGCAGCATTTATGAAACACATTGAATTCTTCCATCAAAGTGTTCAAAAACCTTCTTCCCTTTCCAATTCTTCTTAGTTCAATTTCAACATACCTTGGAATCCATATATACTTCAACTTGAACTCGGAAGTGGAGAATATATAATTTAAGGTTATAAGTATAGTCTGAGAAATATTGTATATACCGTGTTGATCTAATTCCCACCGCTGCTCCCAGTCTATCAGTACATCGGTATCCATAAGTAGAATCCCCACTTTCACTTTTTTGAAGACATAACTATCATAACGAGCAAGATAAATAGAGCCAAACCCATTATTATCCATATATCATTTTTTTCGTTGGACTTTATTGTGTTTTTTATGAGACTACGAATACTCTCTATGTCCCAGGGATTGAAAGTTAAAATTTTCACATTATCCAACTTATCCCAGCCTGCGGATTTAAACCTTCTCGCTACACTTTCAGGAACCAGCATATAAATGGGTTTCCCAAGCTTAGCCATGAAACTTAAATCGTTTATAGTCGCTCTATCAATATAGGCTCCTTCATCTACCATTAAGAAGATACCAGCTTCGGCTTCGCGAAGTTTATTCCGAACGTAGGACCAAACTCTACGATAATCCTTAGGAACTATGTATATCCTACCTGGATATTCCAAAGCGAGTCTGTTTGCCAACCCTCCCGCTCTATAATCCTCCCTTAAATGCATAAGTGCAATCATATCTGAATATTTTAAAGTAGAATACTCCCACAAGATTTTAAGACGAAAGTCTTCTCAATTCAAGTGGTAAAATCACCTATGAAAAAACTTGTCCTCTTGAAATTGATTTATCCGTTCCCTAAGATTACCAGTGATGATAGGAATGATAATAAATCTCGCAATAAGCATAGGGGAAGGGGAGATAGGCGATCTCCCCTTATGGACAAAGGGTGTCGGATACCCGCAGGTGCCTGTGAAGGTAATAACCATAAATCTTCTACCGCATGAAAGGATAAAGGATGTGATCGTTAAAGATATAAAACAAAGACCGATCAAATATACACCCGCCATAACGCGTGTTATTGATGACAGTAAAAATGTGCCGGAGCATTTCAATACCTATCCCGAGAGGGTGGTATTCATAGGGAATCAAGGATTTTTCAGAGGTAATAACCTCGCGTTTATAATCGTAAGCGCTGTACAGATAAAAAACGATACAGTTTATCTAAATGAGAGGGTTGAATTTGATGTTATCAAGGAAAATGCCGATCTCAATTACGAGGTCCCAGCAAGTTCAAATCCCAGGATTTGGGGAAAAATCTTCAATGCCCTTGGTATAGCCAATACCAACGGATACATAGAGGATACCGGGGTTGATATGATAATCCTTACGACGGAGAGATTGAAGGAAAGTTGGAAACCTCTGGCAAACTTACATATGCTGCAAGGTTATAGAGTTAAAATCGTAACGGTGGAATGGATAAGAGAGAATTCTTATGGGAGGAATATACAAGAAAAAATAAGAAACTTCCTTAAATTCGCATATACGAACTGGGGTCTTTCCGCTCTACTCATAGGCGCCGACGCGTTTTCCATACCACCCATACGCACCTATGTCCCTTTGTTCAGTGGATACTATGAAAGGCTTTACGGAAACGATGTCCTTACGGATTTCTATTATGCATCCCTTGATGGAGAATGGGATACGGATGGGAATTATTGGTCAGGTGATCTGGATTCCATTGATTTTGTGCCGGATATAATGGTCGGGAGGTTTCCCGCGACATCTCCCGATGAAGTTGAGAGGTTCATTCAAAATGTTATATACAATGAAACTTCCAAGAGCTTTGATGGTATAAGTTTTGATTTCTTTTCGGCGAATCTGTTCGGTTATCCGACTGTCCCAGAGGACAGCGCCGATGGATGCCTTATGGTATATAATCTTGGAGCCATCTTAACCTCTTTCCCTCCTAATAAAATCAAATTCGTGTGCGAAAAAGATTCCAGAGTGATAACCGATACTATAAACTCATCAAAACCTTCCACTATATTCTTTCTCATGCATGCCAATCATAGGGTTCTGGTGAATAGGAACCTTTATTACAACGATGTGTTTGAATACAGCGATATAGATAACATAACCTCACCCGTTTCATTGGCGGGTTTCGCGGCGTGCTTCGCGAATGAGCTTTTCACCACTTCCATAGGTAAAGAGTTCGTGATGAAAGGGAAAGCGGTAGCCTCCATAGGGGCAAGCAAGGCGGATTTCACCGTATCGGTATCTTCGCTATGGTATCCCTTGTTTGATTCTCTGAACTCTTTAAGGTCCAATCCTACGGTTGGATATCTTTTCAATATAATGAAAATCTTTATAAGCGGTGTTTCTTACTATTCACCCTTGTACAGATATTTGAATTTTGCGTATCACATAACCGGGGATCCTCTTACGAGGGTCTTTACGGAAGAACCACCAGCTTTTAAGGTTTATAAAAGCGTGTATGATGGACGGGTGGAATTCACTCTTAGATACTTAGATAACTCACCCGTTAAGGGTGCGTTGGTCGTTATAACCGATGGTGAAAGGATAATATCAAAGGGATTGACGGATGACAACGGAACGATAGTTCTAAGCTATAAATCTCCGTATGGGGATACATTATTCTGGGGAGTCAATGTGCAAAGAGCACCTTTAAAGTTTGGTAAATTCACAAGTAAATACACGGGAGGATACTTAGTCCTTGATAGCGTTTATGTGAGTCCCGGTAGAAATGCTATACTTAGGCTGATACTCAGCAACAGATCTCAAAGGGATATGGTTGTGAGGCCCATTCTAAGGTCCGATGACGCTATAATTGAGACTTATCCTCCTGCTAAAACCATATCGGCGGGTAAGTCGGAAAAGTTTGAGTACAAGATCAGGATACTGAAAGACAGCGCTTTGGATTTTGAAGTTGAGGCGGGGAATCAGACTTTCAGGTTTTCCGTAATGCCAAAGTTGGTAAAGGTCAGCTTTGTCGCCGCAAAATGGAATAGGGTTGGCGATAGCATTGGGCTATACCTTGATATAGCAAACTATGGGAGTTTGAGAAGCGACTCCATAAGGATCAGTAATGTTTTCGCATCTTTAAAGGGTTGGTCGGATAATTACACTTGGATAAAGACCTTTGAACCTCTAAATCCAAACGAATCTTCAAGGTTCAGATGGTCGGTCAAGGTTAAGGGAAAAATTGGGGATACTGTTAAACTTTACCTCTTTAACGGAAAGGAATATGTTGATAGGTTTAGCGTAGTTATAGATAGCGTTAGGATTGATGTGGATAGTTTGAAGGCGGAGCCGGTGAATGGAGGTGTAAGGTTGAGTTGGGTTGGTGGAGATAGCAGTACGACTTGGAGGGTTTATGTTGATGGTGTTCCATTAAACATACCACCGTTCAAAGGTTCCCATATAACCGTTAATTTGCAGGACTTCCAAGAGCACACCTTTGCAGTTTCACCCGTAAAAAATGGTATAGAGGGAAATCTCTCAAATTCCATAATATCGCGACCAAATCCACCTATGAGGTTCGTGATGAACATAGAACTAATAAACAATTCAGGAAGCGAATGGCCTTACAATTCCTCACCCATAATTTCTCAATTGATACCGGGCACACCTGAACCCGAGATAATACTATCATCCGCCGGTAGCAAAATATACATTTTGGACATATATGGAAATATCCTTAGAACCTTGCAACTCCCTTCCAAAATCACCACGACCCCTATATCCATCGGAGAATATATCATAGTCGGGACCGAGGATAAAAGCGTAAATATGATTCATTACTCGGGTAGCATAAAATGGAGAACGGAACTACCCGATATACCCAAGTATATCATGGCTTCAAAGTTGGAGATGAATAAAGTGTATGTGGTTGCTGTTTCCCTTTCCGGAAGTATATATGTCATAGATACCCTCAACGGCACTATTTCAGCGTCAAAGACATTCCTCGCCGATACCATTATGCTTTCCCCACCTGCAACTTATGATATTGATAGGGATGGTATATGGGAGATAGTGTTTAAGGTGGATACCTTCGTATATGTTTTTGATAGAAATTTGAACACAAAACCAGGATTTCCTGTGGTTCTTCATGCTTCATTCGGCATGCACTATACGAGATACATGTTTGTATGGGATATGGATAGGGATGGATACGCGGAGATAGTCGTATGTGGCCACAGAAATTACATAATAAATCATAACGGTAGCATTATATTAAGGGATTCATCGGCATATTATCCGAACTCTTACTGTATCCCCGGAGATTTTGATGGAGATGGCTATTATGATATAGCGTTCTACAACGGTAGGGAGGTGGGAATGTACAAGATAGGTTCCGGAAGATTGATCATGCTTGACACCATAAGCGAGACTTACCCCATAACCAGACATCCGGTGATTTCGGATATAGACGGTGATGGGAGGCATGAGATAATAATATCAAATGCCTACGGATACCTGAATGCTTACTCTTATGGGGACAGGAATCATTCAGGATTTCCTATAAATCTATCCGATGATAATAGATATAAGAACGCTTCCGTGATTTCGGCACCCGCCATTATAAACTACAATGGAAATGCTATACTCTTTGCCCCGATAGTGGGTAATATGCTCTTCTCGTGGAATATACCTTCGTCTTATGGGATTTGGGAGATGTTCAGAAAGAATCAGTGGGCTACGGGATCACCTGTAAGCATAGACGAGATTTATACTTTAACCACCACAAGTGGGGTGAAAGGTGAAAATATAAAGCGATTCAGAGTTGTAATAGGAAGGGATTATATGGAGGTATGGGCATACGGCGGCATAGAAGTAAAAATATATTCCATTTCCGGAAGATTGATGGAAACGGGTAAAGGTACGGACATCCTAAAATTAAAGTTTGACTTCCCAAGAGGTATATACATAGCGAAGGTGATGACCAGTAGCGGTGTAAGGTTCTACAAGATCATAATATAAGTCCATAACAGGGGTTGGTGGGTTTTAATTCCCCCAACCCTTTTTTTATTATTCAACTTTATAATATTCCTTTATGCTTCACCTCCTAATCCTGAACTCCAACATCATAAAGGAGGTTAAGATACCAGATGATGCTTTAATTGAAAGGATCAGATTATTTAAAGACACCTTGGTATTTATAAAGTTCAAGAGGATTGAAGGAAACGGCAAGATATATGTGCAGTTGTACGATAGAACCTTTGGGCCTTATGATGAAATGCTTCCATTACGCTGTTCCAATAGTAGAGAATTCTTTCGTGAGCATTTTGAAGACGATATTAGGGAATGTCCCGAGAGCTTCTGGTTTATATCCATAAGGGAAGACAAATTTTATGTTCATATAAAGGATAAGGTTTTTGGCCCCTTTGATCCCGGTCCCGGCGGTATCTTAGTTCCCCAATTCTCTCCTAATAAATCAAAGTACGCATTCAATTTCAAAAAGGGAGACAAATACTATATCCAATTGAACGAAAGAACTTTTGGGCCTTTTGATAAGCCCGCCCACTTTGGATTTTCTTCCGATGGTTCAAAATTTTGGATGGTGTTTAGCCAAGGAGGCAAATATTATGTCAGAATAAATGATAAGATATTTGGACCTTGCAGTAAGGTGTATAAAATATATTCAAGTAAGAGCGACTATCTTATTGTAATTTAGGAAAGTGAAAATGAGCGGAATTTATACATAACAAAGATTTCATCCTTATAATACCTTCTTGCGGTCGGAGACCCCTTCCGTAAGGGAGGGGCTCCAAAGGCACTCTTCGCTCTTGCGGGGAGAAACGGTTTCGGGGTAGAGTAAATAACTATCCAGCGTAAGCTGGGGCTGGGAGTGGCAAGACCCTCCCAGTGGGGTGCCGTCAACCGTCCCGATGTAGGGAGCGTTGGCTGTGCATGGCTAACCTCACCTACAAGCTCCTCCCCTTAGGGAGAAGTAGTTGACTGAGGTAGAAATGAACCCCACAACCAAACCTTACCCCCTTATAATATCTTCTTCGGGGCCGTAGCTCAATTGGTAGAGCAGCGGACTCATAATCCGTGGGTTGGGGGTTCGAGTCCCTCCGGCCCCATTTTAAAATATTGATGTTTAATAGTTGATTATCTCAAGGG
>WGFI01000092.1 GCA_015492295.1 Caldifarciminota bacterium | reverse complement strand
ATTTTCAATCCAATATCTCAGGCCTCCGCTCATTTTACGAGTACCCGTACGTGCCTCCTCTTTCCGGCGAGTAATGATGGCCTGAGAGAGTATTTCCAAACGTGCCCAATCGTCTTTAATTTGATCAATTCCTGTCCAGCGAGCAGGGAGGCGGTCGCTCTGTTTTACTAACCATGCTATGGCAAAACCTTGGGTAACGCTGTCTTTTAGAGCAAAAGGAAATTGAGTATGGAATTCGCGTTTCATTGGCAGGTCCCTCCATTTTGTACCAACCAATCCCAAGCAGCTATCAGTTGTGCAAAAACCCGGCGCAACTCATTGGAAGGTGCGCATTCAACTACCCTTTTAGCAAACCAAACATGAGATTGGCGAAACTGAAAGGCAGTAATATAGGCGTAAAGCCATGCCTTGTTTCTCCGCCACGGAAAACCATTGCACCTCATAAGATTTGTAAATTCAGTCTCCGCTTTACTTAGTAAGATATTAGGATCCATTCCAGAAGGTGCAAGTTGGGATGCAATTTTAATTTTTGCAGGTCCTGTTAGCAATTGTAGGATATAACCGTCAAAATCCTTGTTTGCAATGTTCGGACCACTGGCATCTGAGATATGCAACACAATGCATGTACTTCTAACTTGAGCTTTAAACAAGTTGGGATATATTCTCAGCGGTATCCAAGATAAACTACCCCAAGTTCTTGGATTTTGACATGATAAATCCCGTGCAATACGATTTGCGCGGTGCTGTGGAGAAGGTGCCATCTCTTGATCGAAAACAAGCAAAATTCGTTGCCCAGAGCTTATGGTATGATTTGCCAACGCTTTGATAACCTGATTATATCCCTCTCTGCTTTGACCAAAGACACTTTTCCAATTGGGAGGTTGAGGCTGTCCCTGTTTGTTTAATAATCCGCGATCATAAAGAACTTTACCCACTTCACGTTCAGTTGCCCCCTCGGTAATTACAAGAATTTTAACTGGCATCGTCATTGCTATAAGTATTTTCTTCTCTAAAAAGCGCGTACAGGGGCGATGCCATTTCCTCTTCAACTGTAAGGCGAGGATCGCCGAATAGTCGGAACCAGCTCACAATCCCTCGGCCTGTGAAAGATTCTGCATGGATTGTTCCGCGATTTTGGTCAAGATTGAGGCGATACATTCTAATCTTATTAGTAAGCGGATGATCACGTTCAACTATATTCACAAACCAAGCAAGAACCTCCAAGCTCTGCGTCGTCAAGAAAACCTGAATAGGGACATCATTGGCTAAATCAATCACTTCTTTAAGCAAACGTCCCAACGTAGCCGGATGCATAAACAGCTCTGGATCCTCCCACAGGAAAAGCCCCGGCTTTTTTTCGCTAACGCGTTCCCGCAATGCAATCAAGGCAGCCAAAACTTTGAAAGCGTGCCGAGCGCCATCACCGAAGTGGTCTATACTAATGCGCGCTTTTCCGCTGAAACGTATGTATCCCGTCTCTTCTTCATAACTTCCTGGGGCGTCATCAATCTCTATTTCGGCACCTTTGAATTCAGGAAAGACTTTCGCTAAGCTTGCAGCAATTTTGTCATACCAGTCTGATATATAATCTTTTGCCTGTTGTGTGAATTCCTTTTTGAAATGCTGGTTAGCAGAATGAAAATCAAAGAGAAGTACATTCTCAGAATCTGGTAATTCGCCTTCCAACGCCCACACAGCAAAATGGTCAATACATCCCTTGGTTTTTCCTTTATCACACTCTCCTTTATCCCATCGGTATACCCAGGATTTCTCCCACAAATATGTCCAGTACATGTTTTCCAAAGAAGCCTTTTGTACATTGAAAAAGGGTGGCATTATGGATTCCGGCACAGGTACGTTTATATGAGGGGAAAGACGGAAAAGCGAAATATAAAACTCATCTTCCTTTTCAAAAAGGGGTTTATGACCACCCGTCTCTGGAGGAGCGGATAAGGTGAAACGGCGGAGTGGATAACTCTCGCTCAGTTCTGCCAACTCCACATCTAAAGTGTATTCATTGGTGAGTACAGCAGGGGTATCTTTCCCTTTTTCAGGCTCTCCATGGCGGATCCGCAAACGAGAAAAAGGCTTATGTCCCAAGAAATCAAGGCGGTTTAGAGTAGTAGCCCTCCACGCACTCGGTTCCACATCGGGAATAAGCACCTCACATTCCCTTCCTGACACCCCCGCCAGATACAACATCTCTAAAATGGCCGTTTTCCCGCTGTTGTTAGGACCTATCAGCACGTTGATCTTCCCAAAATCCTCCAACGTCCCCTGTCGTATCCCCCGAAACCGGTGAATAACGAGCCGTTTAATCATCTAACCCCTCCTGTAAAAACCTTCGCACGGTATTATACCCGTGTTCTTCCCATCGTTGCGAAGGGAAGGTTGTCAATTTCCCCTCAACACCTAATACTTTATTCCAGATATGTGCATTGGTAAGTATCTTCCATAGATGTTCGGCCAGCTTCTCCTCCTTAGGCATCCACGCCCATCCATGAATAAACCATACGCCGTTCTTCTTGTCCTTCCTATACGCCCATGTGGCGCTGATTCGCCCTCGCCGTCTTTCCGGGCGCAAGGTGCCGAAGATTTCCAGTTCGTCGTGCTGGTTACCTTGCCATTGATTGAACCGCCATTCGTTTTTTAACGCAGGCGTGGTAGGAACCATCCCCAATTGGAAGACCAGAAGTTGCACCCGACTCCCTACACGTCCAATTCCCGGAACCATCGTCCACCATCCGGGTCTTGAAGGTACAAACTCATAGCGGAAGAAAAGGAATCTCCGCAAATCGGGGTGTTCCATGGCTTTATCTTTACCATCCCGATCCGGATTCGTAGATCTTAGAACATTCCACTGCCACTTACGCACTGATCTTAACACCTCACCACGATTTAAGATCCGGAAGGCCCCATAACCTAACTGCGGACGGGCACCAAGAGTACCGAATTTCTCCAGCCACAAAAATAGACTGGCCAGAAGCGATATGATCTTCTCTTCTCCTTCAAATATCATCGTCAAGGTTCCTACGTATCCCGGCAAAAGATACCATCCTCGCGCCCGTTCCGGAGGACGGATGTTCAAGGCCTTATCTCGGGGTTCCCACGCTAGTCGGGTTCTATCTTCTATAATAGAGACCCTAAACCTCCTCCTCCACCCCGTCGCTCCGAACACCTGACACACATCACATAGCCCAGCATCACGGAGTCTCTGGCACTCATCTGCGGCTTTGCTTTCACGGTATTTCTTCATATCAAAGGAACACGTATGCTCACTCGCATCGCACGCGCTCCCCCCCAATCCCCTAACTATCGCTTCGTACCACCACCTCAAACTCCCTATTATCCCCGTCTCGTGTATCCTGTCCATCGTACCGTCCAACCCTCCGGTCCATAAGGGTGTAAGCGTGCGTATATTTATCACTAACCTATTAAACACAATAGTGTATTATACGGGTGCAATACTTATCAACCGCGGGAAATAGGTTGATAACAATGAAGTTTTCACCTTTAAAATCCCCAAAGGGTATGCTATATCTCGCGAGGAAGTTTGAATTTGAGGCCTCACATTTTTACAGAAACTTCGGTGGAAAAGTGGAAAATTTACATGGGCACAACTACGAAATCTGGGTAATGATCAGAGGGGACACGAACGAGCATGATATGATTATAAATGTTTCAGATTTAAAAAGGTTGATAAACCCCATAATATCGCACTATGATCATCGTCTTTTGAATAACCTACCTGAGTTTCAAGGGATAAATCCCACCGTTGAAGTTATCTCCGAGGTTATCTTCAATAGAGCTTCGGAAGTCATAGATAACCTTTTCGCCGTTAAAGTTTATGAGGATTATGATATATTCGGAGCGTTTGATGGGGAATATAAGCTTGGGGTTTTAAAGGGGGTTAAGTTTCAATGTGATGATTATTGGTATGAGGTTTGGGTTAAGGGAGACATAAATGAAAGGGGAATCGTTGAGAATATTGACAAGATAACCAAGAGTAAGAAAAAGTTTTTTGAAAGGTACACCAAGGTCATTGATGGTTCGGGGTACCTGCGGTTAAGAGGGGAAAAGTTGGATTTTAAAACTTACAGATTTTCCTCATCCCATGTGCTGGGAATAAAGGATTTAACCTACGATGAGAATTTAAAAATATATGGAAAATGCGCCCGAAAGGAATCCCATGGACATAATTACAGACTTATAATATTTTCAAACGATAAAGGCTCTTTTAAAATCGCTAAGGATATAGTGGATACCCTTGACCACAACCATCTGAACGACTACATTGATAATCCAACATTGGAAAACATAGCGAAATATATTTATTTGTCGGTCCGTTGCGATATACTGAAAATCTATGAGACCCCTAAGACCTATGTGATCATAAGCGAGAATTACGAAGATATCATCTCGGTAATATAGATTTTGGCAGATTTCCCGAGAGGATATGTATATGAAGGTGTGGCACCCTCTGGCCGGCATCCTGACCGTTTTTATTTACTATCCTGAAATGTGAGAGGGAATGTTCTTTAACTATGCGAGATAGCGCTTCAAATAGGGCATGAGCGGTATCTTCATCCAATTCGTGAAAATACACATAATGTTTCTTAGGTATAAGAAGTATATGGAAATCGGCCTCGGGAACCAATGTGTGGAAAGCCAAAACCTTATCGTTCTCATAAACCTTCCTAGCCTTCTCCTTTCCTTCAACTATATCGCAAAACACACACCTCATTTTATACCGTTTTAGCAGAAAATACCTTACCAGCGAGAAAATGTAAGTGAAGATGGAAAACTTCCTGTCCCGCACCTTTTCCAGCATTGCTTACTAAACGGTAATGCTTTATCCCCAAGGTTTCAACAACCCTCTTTATGCAATCAAGTATGGCATCGGAATCTTCCTTATCAACGACCTCAAAGAGGTTCTCATAGTGTTTCTTCGGGATTATTAAGATGTGTATGGGACTTTGAGGATTTATATCATAAAAGGCCATAGCCCTTTCATTCTCATAAACTATCCTACTTTGTATCTCCTTACTCGCTATTTTACAGAATATGCAGTTCATGGCCACCTTACGAGTATATATTTCAGCGGATTGACAGGTTTCCCATTGACATAAACCTCGTAATGCACATGGGGAGCTATGGATTTACCTGTGCTTCCAACCAGACCTATGATCTGTCCCCTTTTAACCTTCTGCCCTTTCCTTACAAGAACCTTCAACATGTGAGCATATCGTGTCTTTATACCGTTCTGATGATCTATAACAACCTGATTTCCATAACCCCAATCGTTCCAACCCGCGATCTCCACTATACCATCCGCTGTGGCTATTATGGGGATACCTTCCGGAGCGGTTATATCTATACCTTTATGAAACTCAAATCCTCCTGTAAATGGATCCTTCCTTACACCGAAACCAGAGGAAAAGACTCCCTTAACGGGTGGTATGCTCGGTATCCTTCTAACTTCCACTTCTCTACGCTTTAATTTCCTTTCCATATCGGAAAGCATCTTTTCTTGAAAGTCCGCATAGGCCAAAAGCTTATCAATATCCACATCGGATATTTGACCACCTATCGCGAGATTCTCGGATGAGATCTCGTAAAAAGGCAGGTTCAGAATCTGAGCCAATACCTTCTGCTTGGCGTACAGTTTATCGTATTTACTACTTATGCTCTTTATAGTTTCTCTGAGCATCATATTTTCCCTTTCCAGGGACTCCAGTTTCTGAGAATTTATGGTTTTTACAACTAATATACTGATAATTGCCGACATAAAACCTACGCTTAAAGCCCCTACAAAGAGTAAAGTGAGTAGCGTTCTTTTGAGGGAGTACCTTAAAAAGATAACGATCCCACCCACGCGGATAACTTTCATAAGAGCGGGTATTATAAAGGTGAAAAAACATCCTTAAAATAACGGGTGTATGACAATGGTTTCATTGTTATCTTATTTAAGCCTTTCAACTTTCGGGGCATCTGGGTATTATAATCTGTTTGATTGGAGAACTTCCCCCGAAAGGATCTCGGTTTCTGCGCTCGGGAATTATATGGAAACCACAATATATGCCGATATAGTTGATAAGTGGCATTCTCCCTATGGTATTCATAGGTTCCTTTTTGGATGGTTCTCATTGAATGTCGTATTTATAAAGAATCTGGAAACATATTTCAATCTTCCTGTGATGAACTGGTTTCCAGATACGGCTTACAGACCGGCGCATTGGTATGGAGGTGTGAGGAGCATAGACTTTGGCGTAAAGTATCAGGTTATGGATAGGAAGAATTGGGGGTTATCGTTACTGATGAAGATTCTACTTCCATTCGGTGAAAGTGAAATTACCCACCTCACCGTTCCGGCTCTTCCACCCGAATATGCGGATTTCGTTGATAGTATAAGCGTCAGAGAGGGCTTATTCGGAAGCTTCGTGGGTGTATCATCGGGGTACGATTTCAATACTAAACCGGCCTCTAAGATACTGTTCAACGCGGGTTTGAAGTTCGGATACGATTTTTCTAAGGGTGGTTTCGGTTTAGGTGAATCCCCTTTACTTTTAGGTTTAGGCCTGTTCATCGGCGAGGCCCATCTTGATGCGGGTTTTGAGCTCAAATATTTCGGGCCGATATTTGATCTGAGGTACTTGGTATTCTCTCCAATGATGAGATACAGTTTCTATGACGGTGGTGTTGTGCTCGCCGTTGGAACCAACATATCCTACCTCTATAAGCCTACGAGGTTTTACTTAAACCCTAAGGATCCGGAACATTGGGAGTGGAACTCCGAGATCTTCGCTTCATTGACATTTTCGCCCATAAAGTTTAAGGAGTTTCAAGAGAACAAGGAGGTTTTGGTTAGGGTGACGGGATTTGGGAAGCCGGGTAAAGCCAGAGCGGAAGCCAGGGCGGAGGTATCATTCCCCGAGGAAGGTTTTAGAAGGCCTCTATTAACGCTTCTGGTGGTTGATTCTTTAACGGGTAAGCCCCTGCCCAATGTAAAGGTGATCATAAGAGGAAGGGTTGATAAGGAAGGTAAGACCGATGATTCGGGTATGTATAGGGATAGTACCTTGCCTCCATCAAATTATCTGATAACTCTTACAAAGAGCGAGGAAGATTACCAGCCTATTGATGTTGCCGTTGCATTACAGACGGACGCCGTACTCAAAGTGAAGATGTTCAAGAAGGTTTCCAATCTACTTGAATTGGCGGGTGTGGTTTATTTTGATGTGGATAGGGCGACTTTAAAACAGAGGTATAAACCCATGCTTGACAGCATAGGAAACATTTTACTCAAAGAACCTTATGCCAAGGTACTTATAAGGGCGCATGCTGACAGAAGGGGTGGCGCCTTTTACAATCAACTGCTAACCGAAAAGAGGGCGAGCGTGGTCAAAGAATATATAATAGCTAAGTTCGGTATAAGGCAGGATAGGATAATGGTTGAAACTTACAGTATATTTGATCCTACTGGAAAAGGTCTATCCAAGGATAGGAGGGTTGAAATTTACCTTATGATGCCTGAGAAGGTCAAAGAGTAGTTTATGAAACATATAAGGGATCCGATATATTCCGAGTTCATAGAGTTGGATGATTTATCATTGAAGATAATATCAAACCCTTACTTTCAGAGGATGAGGAGAATCAAACACTTGGGTCTTGCGGATTACATATATCCAGGAGCGACCCATACGAGATTCTCCCACATGCTTGGAGCGTATCATCTCGCTACAAAGTTCATTCGCGAGTTTAGAAGCAAAGGTGAGGATATTTCGGATTACGATTATGATACCATCAGATTAGCCGCACTACTTCACGATATAGGACATACCTCCCTTTCGCATGCATTGGAATATACGCTTATGCCTTTTACACATGAGGAGATAGGTAAGGCGATAATAAAGAGTGTGTTCGGTAATATTTTGCAGAAGGAGTTGATTGATGGGATAATTGATATATTTGAAAGGCGCTCCGAACCTTTTAAGTATCAACTTATAGAAAGTCAGATGGATGTTGATAGGTTGGATTATCTTAGGAGGGATGCTTATTACTGTGGGGTTGATTATGGGATGATAGATGTGGAGAGAATCATAAGGTCTTCAACCCTATTCAAAGGGGCGAATGGTAGGGAGTTTGTGATAACAACGAAAGGGATATTCGCCGCGGAAAGTTATATAATAGCGAGATACCTTATGTATTGGTCTGTGTATTATCATAAAACCAACATAGGTTTTCAATCCATACTCTTCTCGCTGTTCAAGAGATTTAAGGATTTGATTTCAAAAGGTGTGGATGTGTGGGCTCCGAGGTTTCTAAAAATGTGTATAAACGCGAAAACCCCCGAGGAAGTTGTACCTTACATCCTGCATATAGACGATTCTCTTGTGTTTTATACCATACAGGTATGGCAGGAGGAAAGGGATAAGATTCTTTCGGATCTCGCCAAGAGGTTAATAAATCGCGTAAGATTTAAGGCGGTTGAAGTTAAGGAGGATTTCGTTGAGATGTATAGAAATCTCTCCGAAAAGTGTGAAAAGCTGGGCTATGATCCAAAGTATTACATAATTGAGAGGACACCGAAGGATATCGCATACTCACCATACAATCCAAACTCGGAGGAACATATCAAGGTACTTGTAAATGGGAAGCTTATGGAATTATCCTCTATTTTGCCGACGGATACTTTGAAGAGTTTATCTCGTGAAGTTTATAAAAGGTACATCTTTGTTCCTGAGGAAGTTATACTTTCCTGATAAATGTCCCTCTTAAACCTTTTAAGGATTCTTTTAGATGTTGTGGGGATGTGATTATAGCCTCTTTACCCCCTCCTTCTATGAAATCTATTACCGCCTCTATCTTTGGAAGCATGCTCCCGGGCGCGAAATGACCCTCCTCTATCAATCTTTTCAATTCCTCAACCGTTATCTCCCTTATCGGCTTTTGATTGGGTTTTCCGAAATTTATATAAACCTCGGGAACCTCCGTCAATATTATGAACCTTTCAGCCGATATATCCTTAGCGAGTAAGGAGGAGGCCCTGTCCTTATCTATAACGGCTGAAACCCCATTTAGATCCTTATCAACAGGCACCCCTCCACCGCCGCATGCTATAACTATAATACCATCATCTATAAGGCGGTTTATGGTTGATGCGTTTAAAATCCTCAAAGGTTTTGGAGAGCCAACCACAAATCTCCATCCACGATTCGCATCCTCTTTAACATCCAAGCCCGTTAATATGGACAGCTCCTTAGCTTCCCGCTCCGTTAGAAAATCCCCTATGGGCTTACTGGGATCCTTTAACGCGGGATCTTCTTTATCAACCTCAACCAATGTTATAACAACGCAAACCTCCCTGTTTATTTTCCTCTCCCTTAAAACTTTCCTCAAAGCTCTTTCAAATATGTATCCTATCCAGCCCTGAGTGGAAGCCGTGAGGCTATCAAGGGGATATATCGGAAATCTATCTTTACTTATGAAGTTCCTCATGAACTCCATACCCACCTGTGGCCCATTCCCGTGGGTTATACATACCTTTTCCCATAAAATGCCGGTATCCGCGAGATTTAAAAAGGTCATATAAGCATTTTCGTAATGGGTTTCAAAATCAAAACCCTCCCCCTTTTTCCTCAAAGCGTTTCCTCCTAAGGCTATCACCGTTTTCAAGTTAGGAATTCTACGCTCGATACTCTTATACTATCTCATATATGTGTGTGCTCAAGGTCTTAAATCCGAGATCCTTACCGAGAGTTTGATTCATAGTGGGAATTTCAAGTATAACATCCCGCTTCTTCGCGTCGTACAGGTACCTCCATATTCCGAGTAGAATTTTGTTCTCCGGAACAGTATTCATTATGACATAAAGCGTATCCCCAACATCAAGTATCACGGTATATCCGAGTATTTTCCCCTTTTCTATCACCTCTATTATCTTTACACTTTCCTTGCAGGATGCGAGTACGGATTTCAAAGCGAATTCCCTTGAAGGGGACAGCTTATAGGATGATGAGAGTATTCTATCCAGAACTTCAAAACCTTTTATCTCCACATTTATATCAAGTTTTCTGTTCATGTTCTCAAAGGATGTTATGAATTCGTATGCTCTCTGTCTGTACAGATGCTCAAGAGGATCCCCTTTCATCCTCATATATCTTATCTTTTGGGAGGATACAAGCTTTCCGTTGGATGATACCAATTGGAAATTCGGAGAGTCTTCCCTTATGGGACCGACGAATATCTTTTCATAGTCCTCTTTTAAAGTATCTATGAATCGCGTTAAAACATCCCTACGGTACGGAGGTGATATAACGAAATCCGAATAAGGGGCAAAGAGTGGATCAAACGCGGGTATTATTAAGCTGTTCCTACCTTCGTAATATACCCCAGCAAAATAACCTACAGGTTTTTCATTGATGGCTTTCCAATAGACGGGTTCCCCTCCGCTGTATTCGGCTGATAGGACGCTCCATTTGGGATAGGCAAAAATCATATTCCTCAAGCTCTCAAAGTATAACCTTTCCCAGTCCTCTAAATGCTCATAAGGACTTATCCTTTCAATTTTCATAATATTACCTATCACAAAATTATTTTAAGGGTGAAAAGTTTTCTTGTGGGAACTTTATATGAAAATTTTTCAACTTTTCTAAGGTGTCCCTATCCGTTAGGTCAAAACCCAAAGGTGTTATTGAAACATAGCCGTTTTTTACGGCATAGACATCCGAGCCCGGAGGCATTTTAAACAGCGGCTTTCCCTCAATGCGGAATGTTCCATTTTCATTTATTCTTACGGGTTTCTCGTATATCCTGCTTCCCAAAAATGTCCATCTTATACCCTTTATATCATTCAGGGGTAAGGATGGTATATTCACAGAAAGCAATCTAAAACCCTGATAATCAAACAGATTCCTTAAAATGATCCTAACCACTTCCTTAGCAGTATCCCAACGCATATTCTCCGTTCTTTCAAGGGAAAAGGCTATCGCCCTGTATCCGTACATCGCCCCCTCCCTGGCCGCCGCGACCGTTCCAGAATAAAAAACATCCTCAGAGAGATTGTATCCGGCGTTTATACCACTTAGGATTATATACGGTTGAGATGGTAATATGCCGAACAAACCTATAAGTACGGAATCCGCAGGGGATCCATCAACCGCAAACCTCCTTCTCCCGAACTTATAAAGTTTTACTTCCTTGTTGAATGTCAGTCTATGACTTGAACCGCTCTGCTCATACAGAGGTGCAACCGTCCATACTTCCCCAAACTCGGAGGATACCTCTTCTAAAATCTTTAAACCCTCCGCGTCTATACCATCGTCGTTTGACACAAGAATTATGGGCATTCAGTGGAAATTCTAAGGTTGTAAGATTTTCAACTTTACAATCTTCGTTTATGAGCGTCAAACTCTGTCCATGCGGTAGCGGGAAACCTTTGAAAAAATGCTGCTTTAAAGGTTTGAGTAAATTGATAGATGCGCTATCGGCCATGAGGGATATGGGTTTGCCCTTGGATTCAACTGTAAAGGATGAATTGGAGGGTTTTAACGCCGATCCCTACCCATCCTTACATCGCAAGGTCTTTGAGAGTTTAAAGAAAGGAGAATTGAAGATACTGGAAATAAAGGATGTTTATGGTGAAACGGGTTTTTCCACATTTGAAGGTAAAAGGTACTGGTATCTGAAATCATTCACGCCTCTTGAAAGAAGGCCGTTTTATGTGTTCAATTTTGATGGTATAAATGTTGCCTTACCGTCCTACTTCGCTGCGAGGAATCTAAGGGAGAGACTCGCGACCCTAAACTCCAAAGACGAGGAAGAATTTAAAAAAGCCCTTGAATCTGTGAAAAATGAAAACATATCCGTTGAGGGTTATAATATGGAAAACTATACCATAGCCATACCTTATGTGGTTCTAAGAAATATGGATGATATTATAAAGAAGGCCCGTGCGATAAAAACCAAAAAAATGGAAAATGCCTATGTTCTTTACATAGGTGATACGAACCACATCCATCTTCCAAGGTACTATCCAAATCCAAACTTTACATATTATGAGGTCGCTGGAATATTATATCCTTTGAGGCTGGAAGAAGATACCATCATAGTGTGCTATTCCGACGGATGGTCAAGGGCTGAGGTCATGTATCAAGTGCTCGGCGATAGGGTGATAGATATTGAATATATAAAGCTTGTGAAAGAAGATGAGACCACACTGCTTGATTTCAGCAGGCCGGAGAACGAGCCCCAACCTTTGAGATACGATGAAATAGCGAGGTTCTACGAAAATCTGATGGATTATGAAATAGATGGTAAGCCTCTTAGGGATATTAAAACCACGGATAAGGTCCTTTATAATGAGGTTATAAAAACCTTCGCTTTTATTGAGGCGCAGCTTACGAAGTGGAAGGCTACTGCGTATCCTTACAATCTGATACTTCGTCATTTGGTGGATTGAGAATATGGAAACCCTACGCGAGAAGGTTTTGGAAATCCTAAGATATTCGCATAACGAGTATGTCTCTATAAATAAGATCAAGACTCTTTTGGGTGTAAGCGCCCGAAAACTAAAAAGAGTCATAAACCATCTGCTAAGTGATGGGGAAGTGATAAAGAAAGGTGGAAAGATAGCCCTATTGGAAAGGGTCGGATACAAAATCCGAGGGAAGTTGGATTTAAAAAGGGGAGGTTACGGTTTCGTTATAACCGAGGATGGTGAAATTTTCATACCCGCCTGGGCCATTGACGGTGCTTATGATGGCGATATCGTTGAGGTTATAGTATTCCCTAAACCCAGAAGGCGTAAGCTTCCCGAGGGGAAGATATTAAAGGTTATAAAACCCGCGAGGAAATATTATCTGGGAACCTATGTGGGGAAAGGCAAAGTCAGGTTGGATGATCCAATCGGTAGGATAATTAACATACCGAAGAAACATAAATTGAGGAAGGGTGAAGGGGTTCTGATGATCAGGGAAAAGGATCAATGGAAGGTTTCCAAAGTCAATCCCGATGATTATGAAATAATCATAAAAACCTTCAATCTCCCTACAAAGTTCCCAAAAGAGGTTCTTAGAGAATCTGAGGATTTAAACCTCAGGGATGATCCTAGGATTGATTTAACCGACGAGTTTTCCATAACGATAGACCCAAAAACTGCAAAGGATTACGATGATGCAATATATGTTGAGAGGTATGAAAAGGGGTGGATATTAAAGGTGCATATAGCGGATGTATCATTCTGGGTAAAGAAGGGAGGTTTTATAGATAAAGAAGCGTATAAGAGGGGAAACAGCGTCTACCTTATAGATAAGGTCATACCTATGCTTCCTCCCGTTTTATCGGATGATCTCGCCTCCCTTATACCGGGTAAGCCGAAGAATACTTTTACCGTGGAGGTTAAGATAACCCGTGATGGAAGGATCCTGTATAGAACGGCCAAGTTTTATAAAAGCAGGATAATGTCATGGGCGAGATTGACTTATGAGGATGCGCAGAGGTTACTTGAAGGCGCGAGACCTGAGGATAGGGAGACTAAAATACATAAACGGGCTTTGGCCGGTATAAGAAGGGTTTTAAAGGATGCAAGTGATTTGGTTGAGGTTTTGAGGGGTAAGAGGGAAGATAGAGGGAGCATAGATTTTGATATACCTGAACCTGAATTCGTTATAAGCGGAGATAGAATACTTATGGTATCCCCCAAGGAGAGATTATGGACGCACAAGATCATAGAAGAATTGATGATTACGGCCAATATGGTCGTGGCGACCTATTTTCGGAGGAATAATATTCCTACGCTTTACAGGGTGCATGCGCAACCCAAGGATAAAAAAGTCAAAGAATTTATAAGTTTGGCGGAGAAGATATTGCATAAAGATCTAGGAAAAAAGAGGATTACACCGAAATTTCTGAGGAGAATCTTGGAGGAGTTTAAAGGTAGGGACGAGGAGAAGCTTATGAGTTATCTGCTTTTGAGATCCATGGCGAGGGCTGAATATTCACCGAAGAATATAGGTCATTTTGGGTTGGCCATTGACAATTATCTCCACTTTACATCCCCAATAAGGAGGTACGCTGATCTTATAGTTCATAGACAACTTTGGGCTTCGCTGAAAGGGAAACCCCTACCCTATTCGTATAAGGAACTCGTGAGCATAGGGAAACATCTTTCCGAGATGGAAAGGGTGGCGGAGGATGCCGAATGGGAACTTTGGAGACTTAAAATTTACGAGTTTATGCGGAATAAAGTTGGGCAGGTATTTGAAGGTATAGTGGTTGGATTCTCATCCGATGCCATGTTCGTTGAGATAACCGAGCATTTGGCGGAAGGTTTCGTACCTTTAAGCAGTATAAAAGGCAGGGTTCTAACTTTCCCCGAGGAGTACAGCATTTTTATCTTTAAAAGGAAGAGGAATATCAGGATTTCGTTGGGGGATAAGGTCAGGGTTAAGGTCATGAATGTTGATAAGTACGCTAAGGAGATGGTTTTGAGGCTTATATTATAGTTTTGCCTCCTCGTATATCTTTTTAAAGTTTTGGGAGTACTCCTTTGCGATTCTCCTGCTGAAAATTATGAGAACATTCTCATCGTTGAATCTCTGGGCGCTTCTTGAAAAGTTGTAGGATCCCGTTATAACCACACTGTCATCAATTATTATATACTTTGAGTGCATATTGTATGGATTCCCATCTGGAAATACGGTTATACCGTTTCTCATAAACTTTTTATACTCCGAGCCTCTATTTTTTACGCTCTTCCTTTCAATAATTCCAATAACATTTACACCCCTTTTCTTGGCGTATATCAAAGCCCCACCGAGTTCGTTATCCGTGAATGAAAAGGCGGCGAACTTTATACTTTTCCTCGCCCCGTTAATCAACCTTATCATCCTGCCTTCGGCATCGTCTTCCGGGGCGAAATAGATCTCTATCCTGTAATTGCCTATTTTGAAACAGCAATCCGTATTCCTTGGGGACAATGCTCCGAATTTTTTATACTTGAACATCTCCTCAAACTCCTTGATATAATTCTCCGCTATAAGGCGGGAGCGTATAATCACCACATTGTTATCGTTTCTGTATATGCTACTCTCTTTTAAATTGGCGGAACCCGTTATTACCACTGCGCTATCTATGATTATAAACTTGTTATGCATATAAGGTTCCCTGTCGTCAAACACTACGGGGATACCTTCTGAGAGCAACTTTTTCGCCGCCCATTTGCCCTTCATCCTATCATCCATAACCACTTCAACCTTTACACCTCTGTTCTTAGCATCAATTAGAGACTTAACCACATCCGGGAGATCCAACTCGTATATCGCCATATATATACTCTTTTGAGCCGAGTTTAGCAAGGAGACGATCCTTTCAAGGACAGGATCATCGCTTCTGGTGAATAAGACTTCTATATCGGTATCGTTGGAGACCGTTGAAATGTTTTCCTTATTCCCACCCCAACAGCATAGAACCAATATAAAAATTAACGGTATCCTCCTCATCAGAAGGATACGCCGAATTGGAAGTGAGGCCTGAAACCCCTTGAAGGCTCGTCAAATCCGTATCCTATGTCTATGCCCATTATACCGAGCATGGGTATATTTGCCCTTACACCCACCCCGACGGATCTCTTAATGTTTCTGAGATCAACCGTCCTTAGTTCCCACCAAGCATTCCCAGCCTCGGCGAATGCTAAGAGATAGAGATCCTCGTTCAACCTTATTCTGAACTCATAGGTGAATATCCCGAATACCTTACCCCCTATTATACTTGGACCCACACGAGTACCTACGCTTCTTAAATCGTATCCTCTAAGACCATAAAATCCCACATCTCCCAATAGGAAGTATTCAAAGAATGGTATATCTGCATCCGTTGATAGACCCATAAGCATACCCCACTTTATCCGGAAAGCGTTTATAAGTTTATTTCCTCCAAAGAAGGGAAACGGCTTGTAATACTGGATTTCCGGAAAATGTCTGGTGAAATTGACATCCCCACCGAATGGCCCACCAACCAAATCCAACTGGTAGGATACCCTTAAACCGTTTATCGGATTGAAGATTCTATCCCTTGAATCATAATAGGCGGTTCCGGATACCGTTGACATAAACAAACCCTTATTTTTATCCTGCCAATAATCGTAGAAAGGTTGCCCCTCATACTTTTTGGATATGTTGAATACCGTCAATCTCTCAAACCTATAACTTCCATTGAAACCCCAATATGTACCAAATATCCTCCTTCCAACATCCACCGAAAAACCAACCTTCCTCTGCCAATAATCAAAATAATATTGCGTAAGATAATATATGCTCCCGCCCATACTCGTTGGGCCATTCAAAAACCAAGGTTCCCTGAAAGATATTAGGAAGTTTTTCCTATACGCTCCCCACTCCAATCTGATTTCGCCGAACTGTCCCTTTCCAAAGAGATTAGGCTGTTGCAAGGCGAAGTTTCCGAAGAATCCTTCAAGTTGGCTGTAAGATGCGCCGGCACTTATCTGTCCCGTGGGTCTTTCTTTTACCCTTATCACAAGATCAACCCTCTGAGAATCCCCAGGTATCGGTTTGAGATCCGGAAGAACATTCTCAAAATACCCCAAATAGTACAGATTCCTCAAACTCCTCATGAGCTTGGTTCTTGAAAAGTACTCGCCGGGAAACAGTAAGAACTCCCTTCTCATAACATAGTCATAAGTTCTGGTATTATCCGCGAATTCCACAAATCTCACTTTAACCCTCCAATTCTCGGTTATCTTAAAGTTATAACTTATGATGCTATCACTTTTTTCTTCCTCGTAATCCGCCTTGGCGTATATGTATCCGGAATCCGCATAGAGTCCCAAAACTTCCGCCCTCGCCATTTCAAATCTTTCCTTAGAATATATCCCCCTTTCAAGGGCATGAGGAGCCTTATACCAGAATCTGTACTTCAACCGATCAAATATACTCGGCCTTTTAAAAACTATACTTTTGAACCTGTCTTCAAGGGTTTTACTATCAAAGACCTTATTTCCTTCAAAAGATACATCGCCAAATTTGTACTTCTTCCCCTCCGTGATATACACGACCAATCCCATAAGACCGTTTTCAAGTTTGAAGGTTGAGAAGGAATCCACCTTGGCATCAGGATATCCGTGATTATGATAGAACTCCTCTATCCTTTTGAGATCCTCCTTCCATTTTTCCTCATTAAACACATACCAACTCGTAAATCGCAAGTACCATTTGTATTCCTTAGTATGTATAATTTTTTTAAGCGTGGATGAGGAATAAACCTCGTTCCCTTTAAAATCTATGAAACCCACCTTGAATTTCTCACCCTCGTTTATTTTGAACTTTATTATTACCTCTCCTTTTTTGTCCGGCTTGGTTATTTCGTATTTTACATTGGCGTTAAGATAACCCTTCTTTTTATACATATTCTCCAAGGTCTTTTTCATACGGAAGAGATTCCTTCCAGTTGCAGCCTTATTCTTAAAAACCTTATTTAAGGTGTCAATGAGTTTTTTCGCCTTTATTTTTTTCGCCCCTTTGATCTCAAACTTCTTTATTCTCGGTGCTTCTTTAAAAACGAACATGAGATCCAAAGTATCTCCTCTGAGTTTCCCAAGCACTTTTATATCATCAAAAAGACCGAGGTTCCAAACCCTATCAAGGGCTTGCTTAAATTCGTAGGCGGTGAGTTTTTGACCCTTGGTAAGCCTAAGCGCACTCCTTATAACCTGATGATTGGTCCATTTAACATCAAGTATCGTTATTTCTCCTATGAATACTTCCTTTGGAGGTTGCTCCATTCGCGTTTGTACCAACAAGAATAAGATCATAGATGTTCATTCTAAGGTTGAAAGATTTCTCATTTCCCTATAAGGTAGGCTACCTGAGGGTCTATCCTACCCGCAGTTCGCGAGAAAGTGAAATGAAACGGGAAGTCCATCATCTAAGAGTACTTAGGTTGAAGTGCTTGCGGTTCGTTTGACATTTGCTACACCTCAGAAATAAAGAGAGTATGACCTGCTAAACTCACATAAGGTTATGAATTCACATAGCTCCTTATACCTACCCCACCCATCGTATGATACTCTTCTTCTCCCCTTTGTACATCACCCCACACAATGTAGAGAAGTTCGGCGTTAAGTTATGGAAGGGTTTGCATAAGGAAGAGATAAAAAAACTATTACTCGTCAGAATTTGTGCTTTAATGATCAGTCATCCTTAAACTTTCAGGGTGATTCCTGTAAGCACATGCGGGTGGTTTTCATCAACTTATGCGGAGGGTTTCGGTGTTGCGGATTTCCAACCTCAAATTCTAAATGTATGCAATAATAAACTTTACGCGGTTTTTCACTCCGCATGTCTCGGGAAAGGAATCTATATAAGCTCCTTCAACACCTCATGGTCATCCCCTTTGAAGATATCCGATACGCACGGAAGTGAGACGAATTTTTATTGCAATAGAGATACATTCTACATAGTGTATTACTCTTGGGGTGATGAGACTATATTCATAGGTGTATCCTATGATGGAGGGATAACATGGAATATAGACACTTTCGCTGATTCTCCTATTTACGGGGAAGATGAACCTTATATAACCCGTATAATGGACACATTGTATATAACTTGGATATATGAGATGGAAGGAAGCAAAATAAGAATCGCAAGAATATACCCTTCGGGTTCCGATACATCCGTTTTGGATTTTCCATTGCCTTTCGCCCTACATAATGGGCAGATGAGATTCATAGATAGCATAAGGTTTATAAGTGCAACGGGTTGGAATGGCAACGGAATATTCCTCATAAGGATCCATCCTTCTGGATACGATATATCAGAAATCATTGACACTTCCTATTATTCCTCGGATATAGAAGTCAATGGAGATACGGTATTTATACTTGGCTCCGGACCAGGTTTTATAAAGTTTTGCTATTCAACAGATCTGGGAATAACATTCAACTGCTCGGACATAGGAGTACCTACGGGTATCGTTTCCAACCAAGAATTGGTTATAACTCCCTACGGTAAATTTGCTATATGGTCGGACAGTTTATCAAAGTACTCAATAAAGATCCTCTATTCCTCGGATAACATATCGTGGATACCTTATGATAGTATATCCTCATCGGGAAACGAGAAGTTTCCCGTAGCTATATGGCATAACGGGCTGCATCTAATATGGACTTCCACGAGAAGGGGGAAGCCGGAGATATATTACAAGTCCTGGTACTTAAACTTGAATGAAGAGTATATTTGCCCAGATGTTCCCATATACTACGATGTTTCAGGTAGGAGGACGGAGAGAATTCATAAAGGTGTGTATTTTGAGGTCAAGTGTGGAAAGGTTTCAAGGGTCATACTCAACCGTTAAACAATACACCCTTATAATGTCATCTTATGAGATGGAATAAATACTCACCTGAGCGAAAAGGCAAATGGGTTTTGGTGTATAAAACCGTTGATGAAAGCATAGAATTCCCGAACGGCATAGATGTTTTCGGTTGCACCTCATTCCAAGGGGTCTTCACACCCGACGGGTTCAAAAGAGGGGCGTACGCTTTAATAGGAGAGGATAACGATTCCGATGCTTATGCTGTTTTAAAGGAGTGCGATGGTTCAACGGCGAAATCCAAGGCGTTGGAAGCCTGCGAGGAGATAAAAGGAAAACTCGGGAAACCCTCCGTTATACTTATGCATGCGACTCCGGGATTTGAGGAGAGAATAATTGAGGGTATAAACGAATTTTTCGGAAATGAGGTTCCGGTATATGGTGGAAGCGCAGGTGATGATGATCTCACAGGGAAATGGGAGATATTTCTCAATGGAAAGAAAACCAACAGTGGATTCCTCCTTGTAGGATTCAACGGGAATGTATTTGGGCACTTTCTAAGCGGATACTTACCCACGGATAAAAAGGGCAAGATAACTCGAGCCGAGGGGCGTAGGGTGTATGAGATTGATGGAAAACCCGCGGCGATAGTTTATAACGAATGGACGAACGGCCTCATTGATAAATA
Organism: Caldifarciminota bacterium; assembly: GCA_015492295.1. Taxonomy (GTDB): domain Bacteria; phylum Hydrothermota; class Hydrothermia; order LBFQ01; family LBFQ01; genus Caldipriscus. The sequence goes on along the minus strand of WGFI01000092.1, from coordinate 1,790 downwards.
TCTTGAAAGTGGCGGTGTCGTTCTGGCTGAAACGACTTTAAGACCAGTAGGTAGGGTTATTGGAAAGACCTTTGGGGTCCCAAAGTATCTGTTATCTCACCCTCATATGGTCTTGGCTGAGGATAAGAGTTTAACCTTCTTTACGGAGTTTAAAGAGGGGGATGAAATCGTTTTGATGTCGGGTTCAAAGGGTGCCCTAATAAAACGCTCAAGGCAGGCGGTTGAAATGGCTTTAAGAGGTAAGAGCTATAATAACATCACAGGTGGAATACTCATTTACTGCGCCGGATGCGTGGGGGCCATAATGGATGAGGTTAATGATACCATAAAAGAATTCAAAGAACAGCTGGGTGATGGGGTTCCTTTTATAGGTTGTGCTACCTTCGGAGAACAGGGCTGCTTTTTACCCGAAAGGGAGAACAGACATGGAAACCTTATGGCTAACGCCTTGGTATTCACAGGGTGATAGCATTTATAACACCTGAATTAGTTTGCGATACCGTATGTGAAAACGGTTTAAATCACAGGTACATTTATGTTGATTCCTTGCAAAGGGTTCATACGGTTTATCATAAGAAGGTGGGGGGTGTTTGGCAAATATTTTACAGGATGAAGGATACATCTTGGGGAAACGAAGAAAGGATAACAAACACGATTTATGATGCCAAGTATCCATCAATAACCGTCTCTCGGGATAGCGTATTTGTCGTGTGGCACGATTATAGGGTTGGGGGGATAAGTAATATAGAGATCTTCTTCAATGCCAAGCCCATCGGATCAACCGTTTGGAATGCTGAAACGAGATTAACATATACCAACTCAGGTGGCCCAGGAGACAACGGTTATGTGCCTACTATAAAGGAACATAATGGGAGACTTTTCGTAGTTTGGTATGATTATAGGGATGACCCTTCCTCAATGAACGCGCAAATTTATTTGAAAGTCAGGGATAGCGTATGGAATGAGGACATAAGAATTTCAAATTCCCCTTCAAATGCCTGGTATCCTTCGTTTGATTTCCTAAGGGACACCTTGTTCATAGTTTGGGCTGATAATAGAAATACATCCTATAACATATACGCTTATAAGGGCTACGGTGATGAAAGAATAACCACAAGTGTATCCTATTATCCTGATATTGCCACATCGGGAAGCAGGAGTTTGCTCGTTTATGTTAATTCCTCTATATCCCCACCGAACATTTATGGGAAGATTTACGATGGTTCATGGTCATCCGATTTTCCGATAAGACCTTCTCCCAACTCTCAACGAGATCCTACGGTAATTTCGGATGGACATGGAGGTTGGATAGTCGCATGGAGTGAGAACGGGGATATAGTGGGTTTTAGGGTTCGTTGGGACGGCGTTATAACCGACAGCTTCAGGATATACTTACCAGGAGATCAGACCCGTCCGACACTATTTATTGACAACTCTGGCTATATACATCTGGCATTCGTTGATAGAAGTATATCACCTACCAAACCGAGAATATACTACACGAGATCCCTTGACCCTTTGAAGGTTTATGAAATCCCTAATGACAAATACCTTTTCAAGGCGAAGAAGCGTATCAGGATGGGCAAGGTTTTAATAGGCGATTACGATATAAGCGGGAGAAAGATTGAATGATTCGCCACCCACAACCAAACCTTACCCCCTTATAATATCTTCTTCGGGGCCGTAGCTCAATTGGTAGAGCAGCGGACTCATAATCCGTGGGTTGGGGGTTCGAGTCCCTCCGGCCCCATTTTAAAATATTGATGTTTAATAGTTGATTATCTCAAGGG
>WGFI01000091.1 GCA_015492295.1 Caldifarciminota bacterium | reverse complement strand
CTTACTCCTTAATCCTACTTTCCAGTATCCTCTCGGATCCCATTCCATTTTAAATGCCACGACTACGCCTTCAACCGATAAGGGATACTCAACGAAGCTTTCGGAATATTCCTTGTTGGTACCTGTCATTTCAAAGTGCTCCTTCCTTACGATTATGTATGCTATTTTGTTATCAACGACTTTCATGGTTTGTAAAACCAAAGAGAGCAGTTTATATGTTTTTACAGGCACCTCTCTGAAAACCTTTTCCGCCACCCATTTTGGATTTACACCTTTCCTGACTAAATAAAGGGCGTCCAAAAAGGATTTATCTCCTTCCCTATTTTTGAAAGCACCCGTATCTGTCAGCAGACCCACATACAAAGGTAAGGCTATATCATAATCTATCATACTCTCATCCCATCCCTTGATAAAATCAAGAACCACGGATGTCGCACTCGGCTCCGCCTCATCAAGTATATCATAATCCGAGTAGGTTTTACCGGTGATGTGATGGTCAAATCTGATGATGGGTTTTGATGGTAATTCAAATCCCGTTCTGTTCCAATCGCTGGCATCAACGAGTACATAAACATCCGCATCTGGAAGGAAATTCAATATCTCCTCCCATCCTTTGATAAACCTAAAAACCTTAGGGACACCATCTTTGAGGACACCGTAGGATTCAAATCCCTTTTTCCTCAAAAATCTTACAAATCCAAGTATGCTTCCAACCGCATCTCCATCGGGTCTCTCATGGGATACGACAGCTATCCTTCTGAACTTGGAAATGAATTCTATGGTTTTTTTCAAGCGGGTATTATACCACCGAAAAGTTTTCATAAATGAGATTCAGAGTCCCTCCCACTTTCCCGCGTTCCACCCTTAGAATTAAAGGATGAAGAAGAAAGTGAAAAAGTATATAAGGGAGAAATTCAATTATAAAAATCCACCGATTGTTGAAGCGATTTGCGAGTTCCGTCTAAGTCAGGATACTCGGTGGGATCTCACCATTCCCGGTTTGTTTTATGAACGGGTAAAAGATGATTTCCCACACAAGGAGCAGAAGATGGTATCTCAAATTGAACTCACCCAAGAAACCAATACTTTTCAGCAAAAAATTATAATGTCTGAGCGTATTTTACTATTCTCAGATGACAGAAAAAGAATTATTCAGGTAGGCAATTGGCTTCTTGCTATAAATGTATTAAAGCCTTATCCTACTTGGAATGGATTCAGATCTATTATTGAAAAATGCTGGAATAACCTTTTGGAAATTATTGACATAAAAGGGTTAGAGCGCGTGAGTCTCAGGTATATAAATCAAGTTCAACTTCCTTTTGAAAGCATAGAGATAGAGGAGTATTTTGAGTTTTACCCATACATAGGTGAGCGATTGCCTCAAACACCATCTTATTTTATAGTAAGCGCCGAGTTTCCTTACGATGGGGGTCGGGATAAATGCAGAGTTCAACTTACGCCCGGAATAGTAGGTGATTCAGAACTAGCATTCATCCTTGATATAGATTACTTTCTTGCTCGCCAGCGAGATATTGATATATCCACGGTAATGGACTGGATTGAAAAGGCGCACGGCCGCGTGGAAGAGGTTTTTGAAGGTTGCATAACCGATAAATTGAGAGAGACTTTTGGGAGGTCTCATTAAAATGATGATCGCACCGAATCCGTGGGAATCTTTTGAGAGGTCGGTACTCTTGAAAAGAGAGAATGAAGAAATAGCAAAATATATTAGGCAAACCATTGAACAGATAAGGAGTTCATTTGAACTTCAAATCCAACAGATTTTACGGGAACTCCGTGAAAAGGGAATCGTTTTGCAGCATATTGACGATATACACGAATATCTCCTAAGGTTTCCGGATATAATTGATGTTCTCCCTTTTGCTATAAGCGTATTGGGAAAGTATTTCCCTGAGGCTCGGATCATCCTTGATATGTATAAAGACCCCGAAATTGAAGATAGTTATCTCGTAATCTATGTCCGAACGGAAAATTATGATGAATCCTTTATTGATAAGTTGGGAAAAGCGGAATCGGAGTTCTTGGACTCTCTCGTTAATAAAGAAGGATGGATTCAAGTAAGTACCGATTTCAGGTTGAAAGATGAAGAAGATGAGATTTGATTGGAGAGAATATCTGGAATTGGCCAAGAAGATTTCAAATATGAGCGATTTGGAGCTTTCGGAGGAGGCTTTATATAGGTCAGCGGTGAGCAGGGCTTACTATGCAGCCTTCTGTTGGTGTCGTAATTTTGCCTATCAGCGCCTCGGTTTTAAAACAAGCGACACTTCAAAAGCCCATAAAGAATTAAGGGAATTTTTGAAAAGAAAAGGGGGAAAGTGGATAAGATTGGCCTCTCAACTGAACAATCTTCGTTTGTGGAGAAATAAATGCGATTATGAGGACGAGGTACAAGGGCTATCAAATATGCTGAAAGAAAGTATAAAGTTCTCCGAGAATGTTATTAACACATGCAAATAGCGGCGAATTTTTAAAGGAGATGGGAATATGTTAATGGTTTTGATGGTTTTAAGCGCCAAGGACGATTCCCTTTTCAAATATGCGAGGAAAGGGAATCTCAGAAAGGTGAAGTATTGGGTAAGGAAAGGGGCAAATGTGAATGCGAGCAATGAGTACGGATGGACGCCTTTACTTTGGGCGGCTCGTGGAGGCCACCTTGAAGTTGTGAAATATCTCGTTGAAAAGGGGGCGGATGTTAATGCGAGAAACTGGTACAAAGAAACGCCCTTGTACTGGGCGGCTTATGGTGGTTATTTTGAAGTTGTGAAGTACCTCGTTGAGAAGGGGGCCGATGTGAATGCGAAGAATAAGTACGGATGGACGCCTTTATATTTGGCGATTTGGAAGGGTCATCATGAAATGGCGAAATACCTCATTGAAAAGGGTGCCGATGTGTATATGACGGTTGAGGGTAGCACATTATTGCATTTGGCCGTTAGAAAGGGGGATATTGAAATGGTAAAATTTATAATTGAGAGGGGAGCCGATGTGAATGTGAAGGATACAAATGGGAATACGCCATTACACGGGTCAGCCAAATACGGACATCTTAAAGTGGTGAAATATCTCGTTGAAAAGGGTGCTGATGTGAATGCGAGTAATAATGATGGACTGACACCTTTACATTGGGCAGCTGGGGTAGGTCGTCTTGATGTAGTGAAATACCTCGTTGGGAAAGGGGCAAATGTGAATGCTAAGGATAAAAACGGTGAGACACCTTTGTACCGGGCCGCTTTTAATGGTAGCCTTGAAGTTGTGAAGTATCTCGTTGGAAAGGGTGCTGATGTGAATGCAAGGAATGAGAGAGGAGAGACACCTTTGCACTTGGCAGCCCGTGAGGGTCATATTGAAGTGGTGAGGTACCTCGTTGAAAAGGGAGCCGATGTGAATGCGAAGAACAACTATGGAAGGACACCTTTGTACGAAGCGGCTGTGAAGGGTCATTTTAAAGTGTTTAAATACCTCGTTGAAAGTGGGGCTGATGTGAATACGGGTAATGATAATGGAGATACGCCCTTGCATTGGGCAGCCCGTGTGGGTTATTTTGAAATTGTGAAATACCTCGTTGAGAAAGGGGCAAATGTTAATGCTAGGGATAAGTATGGATGGACGCCTTTGCAGTATGCAGCTGTGAGGGGTCATCTTAGTATCGTTGAATACCTCGTTGGGAGAGGGGCCGATATAAATGCGGGTAATAATGACGGAAATACACCTTTGCACTGGGCAACTAATAAGGGTTATCTTGAAATAGTGAAATATCTCGTTGAAAAAGGGGCTGATGTGAATGCGAGAAATAAGTATGGAATGACACCTCTATACGGGGCGGCCAAATATGGTCATCTTGAAGTGGTGAAGTACCTCATTGAAAAGGGCGCAAAGGTGAATGTGAAGAATAAGTATGGAGAAACGCCCTTGCATCTGGCAGCCATGGAGGGAAAACTTGAAGTGGTGAAATACCTAGTTGAGAAAGGAGCTAAGGTGAATGTGAGGGATAAGTATGGGAAAACACCCTGCGATGTGGCCCGTAGTGAAGAAATAAAAAAGGCTATGAACTTTTGCAAATAAAAGTTTAAGAGAAAAACAAAGGACAAATTGCTTTGCAGATCACGGAGAGTTAAGTTATCTTGTTAAGAGCAGTGTGTATGCATCGCTTTCGCGACCTTCAAAAATGATAGAAGTCAAGAATTGAAAAAGTTCCTATTCCAGGTATTTCACCCCGAAATGGAATTTCAGGTAAATCCTGCTTGAAAACTTCATACCCTTAAAAACATTTTCACCCTTATAATATCCGCTCTAAAAGGAGGGTAAGCGTTGAAAGTAACGCCGTTTTTAAGGAAGGAGGATGTAAAAAGGAAGTGGTATTTGGTTGATGCCGAAGGAAAGGTCTTAGGCAGGTTGGCATCCGAGATAGCGAAGATACTCATGGGAAAACATAAACCACAATACACTCCACATTCCGATTGCGGGGATTTTGTAATAGTTATAAACGCGGATAAAGTGGCCGTAACGGGGAAAAAACTCAAACAAAAAATTTACAGATGGCATTCAGGGTACCCCTCCGGTTTGAAGGAGAGAACTTTGGAATGGATGTTAGAAAATAGGCCCGAAAGGGTAATATATCTTGCGGTTAAGAGGATGCTTCCAGCGAACCGTTTAAGGAAGAGGAGACTGAAAAGACTGAAGATATACGCGGATGATAAGCACCCTCACGCCGCGCAAAAGCCGGAAGTTTTAGATATTAAACTCTGAAAATGAACATCGTACAAACCTCGGGTGGTAGAAAAAGCGCAATTGCAAGGGTCGTTTTAAAACGGGGAACGGGTAGGGTATTGGTCAACGGTAAATCCCCGGAGGAGTATTTTAAGAGGAAGGATTTGGTGATATGGGCTCTGAGGCCTTTGGAAATATCCGATATGAAAGAGGCTGTGGATGTTAAGGCCCGTGTGGAAGGTGGAGGCCTTTCTGGACAGGCGGGAGCATTGAGGTACGCGTTGGCCAAGGCGTTGGTTATGATAGATTCCTCTTTGAAGAAAAAGTTCAGACAGGAGGGTATGCTAACCCGCGATGCAAGGAAAAAGGAGAGGATGAAATATGGAAGGACTAAGAGAAGAAGAGCTTGGCAATACACAAAGCGTTAAGGAAGAATCTTTAAACTACGAGGAGTATTTGAGGGACCCGAAGAAGCTTTTGCAAAAGCTCTTTGAGGTTGGTGCGCACTATGGACATCGCACGAGCAGATGGAATCCCAAGATGAAACCCTTCATATACACTCAAAAAGATGGAATTCACATCATAGACGCCAGATATACGGTCGTAGCCATAAAGAAGGCTTACGAGAGAATGAGGCAGGAAGGGGCCAGAGGGGGGAAGGTTCTCTTTGTTAGCACCAAACCCCAGGCAAAGTACATAATCAAGAAGCATGCCGAGAGAGTTGGGGCTTTTTATGTCGTTGAGAGATGGCTCGGAGGAATGCTGACGAATTTTGAGACCATACACAAGAGGATAATCAAGATGAAGGAGTATGAGAATCTGTTTTATCAACTTGAAGAGATGAGAAGGGAGGGAAAGGTGCTTCCATATCCAAAGAAGGAGATACTCAAAATGCATAGAGAATACTCCAAACTCAAACTCCGCTTGGGAGGGATAAGGGATATGGATTATCTGCCTGATCTCGTGTTCATAGTGGATCCCAAGTATGAGGATATAGCAACGCATGAGGTGAAACTCCTCAACATACCTTCCATAGGCATAGTGGATACCAACGCTGATCCCACATCCGTTGATATACCTATACCTGCGAACGATGAATCAATGAAATCGCTTGACTTCATAATAGGTATAGTCGCTCAGGGTTATCTTGATGGTAAGATAGCAAGAGAATCACAATAAGGAGGTTTGAAATGGCCAAGATAGATGTTAAAACCTTGCAGCTTTTAAGGGAATCTACGGGTGCGGGTCTTATGGACGCCAAGAAGGCTCTTGAAGAGAGCGGTGGGGATTTTGATAAGGCCGTTGAGCTTTTGAAGAAATGGGGTATAGCGAAGGCCGATAAGAGGGTATCAAGGGAAACCCGCCAGGGAAACGTATTCGCCGCGTGGGACGATAAGGATTTCAAATGGGGAGCGCTGGTTGAGATCGGATGTGAAACGGACTTCGTTGCGAGAACGGATGATTTTCAGAATTTTGGGAGGAAGGTGTTGAATGCGTTGATAGAAAAGAAAACGGATGATGTCAATGTCCTTATGGATGAAACCCTCGTAGAGGAAATGAAATTACTATCCTCAAAAGTGAAGGAGAATATACAGGTCAAGAGGTGCGCATACTTCCAGACGGAAGATGGTATGGTGTATGTCTATGTTCATCCCGGTTCCATGCTGGCTACTATGGTGGAGATATACCCCCCATCTTTGGATATAGCCAAGGAGATCGCCATGCAAATAGCAGCTATGGGACCGTTGGCCATAACGGAGGATGACTTTCCAAAGGATATTCTGGAAAGGGAAAGAAAGATATACGAGGAGCAGGCCAAGGAACTCGGAAAACCCGAAAATATAATACCAAGGATCGTAGATGGGAAACTTAAAGCCTTCCTAAGGGAGAAAACTCTGATATATCAACCCTACATAAAGGACAACAATATAACCTTTGGGGATTGGTTGAAGTCTCGTGGCGATTATAAGATCAGGAGGTTTGTGAGGTTTATGGTGGGTGAAGCATAAGTTTTACATATCATTGGGATCCAACGAAGGGGACAGGTTTTACAATATCATAACCTCCGTGTTAAAGTTGCGAAGGTTCTTTAACATAGTCGGGTTCTCGTCGGTATATCTGACTCAGCCTTGGAGAATGGAGGGACGAAACTTCTTAAACATATGCCTCTTACTATCAACGGAATACGATCCGTTTGAGGTTTTAAGAATCTGTCAGAATGTTGAGAGAGAACTGGGAAGGAGACATAAGGGAAGGCCGTATAGAAGTAGGACGATAGATATAGATATACTTTTATGGCAAGGTATAACCGTAAAGAGTTCTGAACTCGTAATTCCTCATCCCCTGATGAAGGAGAGGGATTTCGTGAATATTCCGCTTAAAGAATTGTTCTCCTTGGGATACACGAATATGGGTTATGAGATAAGGATAAATGGGGATATGGAGGTTAAAAAAGTCGTAGATAAGGAGGCTTTAAGGATTGATTGAAACCGTTATAGATTTAAAGTCCTTGGAATTTAACTATTCTTTCGTTAAAGGCCTTTTAAAAGATTCCTCTTTGATGCCCGTCATCAAATCAAATGCTTATGGTCATGGTATAAGGGAAGTGGCCAGTAGGTTATATACATTGGGGGAGAGGTTCTTCGTTATATCAAGCAAGGATGATTATATAAAAGTCGCGGATTTTAAGGCGGATTTTCTCCTTCTCTATTACGATCCCGAGGATAAGAGCACCATAAATTCCATGAATGAGAGGGGGAATGTGATCTTCAACCTTTACGATTCAAGTGTGATAGAGGTTTTACCTAAGGGGGCGAGGGTGCATATAGAGATGGATACGGGAATGAATAGGACAGGAATAAAACCCTACGAGTTTGAGGATGTATATAAGAATGCCTCTAAGAGGTTGAGGGTTGAAGGTGTATTCACGCATTTCCCAATGGCCAACGATGAAGAATTTTCAAGGAAACAGCTGGAAATCTTTGATGAACTGACAAAGGGCTTGGATGTTAAAAGGCATGTGAATAATTCCTTAGGCCTTTTAAAATTCGGTCCTTTATACGATTCCTCGCGGGTAGGGATATTACTCTACGGATACGGCGCCAAGAATCTAAAACCCGTCAAGAGGGTATATTCAAAGATTTTGCAGGTTAAAAGGGTTAAGAGGGGTGAAACTGTGAGTTATGATGGGATATTCGTATGTGAGGATGGGTTCGTGGGTATAGTGCCCGTTGGGTACGCGCATGGTCTAAGAAGGGTTAAGGATACGAAGGTCTTCGTTAATGGGAAATTCTTTGATATAGCGGGATGGATAACTATGGACGCTTTTATGATATTCTCCAAGGATGAGGAGTTTAAAGTGGGCGATAGGGTAGAGCTGTTAGGGGAAAATATAACCGCTGATACCCTATCTGATGCTTGGAAAACCATAACCTACGAGGTTTTGGTATCCTTTCCTTCACGCCCATAAAATATTCGCTTTATGAGGTGGATGATATTGGGTTTAATGATTGTAATCGGTTGTTCCACGAAGAAGGAGAAAAAGGCAGAGCGGAGTAAAAAGACGGTTATGATGCAACTTTACAAGGAATACAGGTTGATGAGCATTGATACCGCAAAGTTGAGAAAATTCCCCTACGACTATACCCTGACGAACTACGATGGAAAGGATATAAACCTTGAATCTTTAAAGGGGAGGATTATGGTGGTGGGCTTTATATACACCCACTGTCCGGATATATGTCCTATGATCACGCAAAACATGAAGGAGGTGAGAGATAAGTTAAAGAGGAACGATGTGGTATTCCTATCCATAACCATTGATCCTCAGAGGGACAATCCCAAAGTTCTATCGGATTACAGGAAGATTCATGATATAAACTGGAACGATTGGTACTTCCTAACGGGAGATAGTGCTACGATTGATGAGATAGCTTCAAAGATGGGCATTGAAAAGGCCAAGTACAAGGAAGGTGATACCTACTTTCTATCCCACACGGATAGGATATATGTCATAGACGAGGATGGATATGTGATAGGGTATTTCCTGGGAAGCAAGGTTGAGCCCGATAGTATAATAAAGTTCGTTATGAATCTATGAGGATAAATCTCCTAAGTATCAACAAGTATTTTGGGGATTTTCATGCTTTGCGGGATATAAACTTCACCATAGAAGATGGGGAATTTGTGGTTATTCTTGGGCCCTCTGGTTGCGGCAAAACGACACTTTTAAGGATAATCGCGGGTTTGGAATCCCCGACATCGGGGAAGATATTCTTTAACGATAAGGACATCACCGACGAACCCCCATCAAAGAGAAACATAGGTATGGTATTTCAAAACTACGCCCTATATCCGCATATGACAGTATATGACAATCTCGCCTTCCCTCTAAGACTTAAAAAGCTCCCAAAGGATGTGATAGATAATAAGGTCAAGGAGATAGCCGAGAAAATGCGTCTTAAAGAGCATCTTTATAAAAGACCCAAGCAGCTGTCGGGAGGTCAGAGACAAAGGGTTGCCCTTGGCAGGGCGATCATAAAGGAACCCTCAGTTTTCCTGTTTGATGAACCTCTGTCCAACTTAGACGCGAATTTAAGGACGGAGATGAGAAGCGAGATAGGGAAGCTTCATAGGGAACTCGGCGCTACGAGCGTTTATGTTACCCATGATCAGGTTGAAGCTATGAGTTTGGCCGATAAGATAATCGTTATGAAGGATGGAGAGGTAGTACAGATCGGATCACCTATGGAGATTTATAACAATCCTAGGAACATATTCGTCGCATCGTTTATAGGCTCCCCGCCTATGAACATAATCAAGGGTGAATTTGAAAATGGGAGATTCGTATCGGGGGATGTTGATTTGAATTTCGGTTTTGAGTACAGGGGATACGGATACTTAGGTTTTAGACCTGAGAATGCCGATATTTCCGAATATGGAGAGCTGTACGGAAGGGTATCGCATAGGGAGATCTTAGGAAACGAGAGTATAGTGTATCTTTCAATAAGCGATGCGCTTATAGCTATAAAGAGCGATGAATATCCCCCGAGCATAGGGGAGAATGTCCCCATCAAGATAAGGAAATATTATGTTTTTGATGAGAAGGGGAACATGATCCTATCAAAAACCGTAGGAGTATGAAACCTTTCTTATTCCGCCGCTTAAACCCGACCATCCTTCAACATAGGCCTTTTCGGAAAGCAGTATGTACGTTGGAAGAACGGCAACGGATCTGGTTATATAAGGTACAAGGGACATTCCGAGTTTCACCAACTTCCTATCACTGATCTTATAAAACACGAGAAACCTGTCAAACGGTCCTTTCAATATATCTATGGAATTCCTTCCCACCTTTTCAAATACGCTTTTTATTGACATAGGCAACTTTGGATCCGAACCTATTATTACGATATTATATTTGCTGAGAATGTCCTCAGTGAGTAAAGTATCGGGTATAACCCTGGCAAAACCGTTTGCGTACATCCACCACATATTGGCCATATAGACAGCGAAATTGTTTGTCCAATTTTCATTCGTGGAATAGACGATCATAAATGGTTCCATAAAACCTTCCCTTATAAGAACTGGTCTTGAATAGATATACTTCTTGAATTTTCTCCAACCTCTCCTGGTTCTAACGAGAACCTCCCCATCGTACCTTTTAAAGACCTCTCCATCAACGACGATTTTACCTTTATACCTGGGCAATACCAGAGATTTTATATTCTTCGTGGATATTTTAAGTGCGGATCTTTTCCTTTCCAGAACAAACCCAGATTTCTCAAATGGTTTGAAACTTTCAAGTATCCTGACACCGAACGCTGAATCGCTGACATCAAGCGAAAAAGTTGAGAAAACTTTAAATTTCCTCTTCACCTTCATTGATCTGAGATACTTCCATGCCTTTTTATGATCCAAGACACCTTTCCACCAATGCTTCTTTCCCGGCTCCTCAATGTATTTGAAATTCGCCCCGTACCTGTGAAGCAAATCGGACATCAATCTACCGTGAAACGGTGGAACGACATCATCATCTGAGCCTTGAAGTATCACTATCGGTAGGTTCTTTAAATTCTCAACCAATTTATAAGGTTCGGATTGCTGGAATATCCTCTCGCGTAGAGCCGTGAATTCATTTTCCGGAAAGAGCCTACTCCTTTGAAGATGGGTTGATATGTAGAGTTTCACCGATGTCCATCCGGCCATAGGCAGGCAACCTTTCCATATTGAAGGATAGGATGTGCATAAGTGCCAAACTCCGTGCCCCCCCATGGAATGCCCAGTTAAGTATATGCTGTTCCTATCAATGTTGTAATTTTTCAAAACCTCCTCCAAAACTTCAAGGGCGTCTATCCTTCCCCAATCCTCCCAATCAAACCCGAACCTCCTCCTATTCGTCGGACAAACCACGAACGCCCAATCCTTCGGCTTATAAGATTTGCATTGATTTACAGCCTCAACCCCCGCACCGTGCAGAGACAGAATCAGAGAATACTTTCTCAAAGGATTGTAATTCTTTGGATACCTTACAGCATAATACTGCACCGAGGAATCCGTCTTTGATATGAATGTCCTCCTTATAACCTCATCGGGAGTTTTCACATCTATCTTTATCTTGTATATCCTTTTCATAAAACTTATGGGTATGACGACCTTACCCTTTCCTTTGGGAGCCTTAAAGGATACCATAACTGGAACTTTTAGAACCTGAAAACCTTCAATGTAAAACCTTCTATTGTTTATATTCACATAGGTCCCCCTAGGTGTAGGATTCACTATTGGAACACCTATGAAACCTATGAAGCTCTCACCAGTTATGAAATCGGGTTTTGTAATATCTTTTTCAAGTATGAAAGGCTTGGACGGTGCGGGCTTTATTTCCCATTTTATCTTCTTTTCTCCTCCAAGGGTTCCAACGGCTATGAATATCTCGTTGCTCTTTTTAAGATAAACGGGAACGAAGTAGCCATCATCGTAAATGTCCATTATATACCTTTTACCATTTATGGATATGCTGAAAACACCCGAAAATCTCATAAGATACGTTCCTTCCTTTTTAACTTTCAGCTTTCCCTTTATGTAATACACCGTCAGCGCTCCCGCGTACCCTTGATATTCAATCAAGTCGTTTATAGCAGTGGTATCGTAGGATACTATTAAGGAATCTTTATAAACTTTGAGTTTTCTCCATTTCAAGGGTTTTCCTGAATACACCGAATAATAAGACTTACTTTCGGGATAGAGAAAATCAACCATAGGCTCCCTTGGACCTGCCAAAAAAGGACCTATTATGAAGACATCCGTAAGCATTAGAAATAAACCTTAGGTTTGAGTAAATCCAGCGCGTTTATCAGCTCCAAGCCCTCGCCCTCAATCAACCTTTGCAACAGTCTCTTCTTCTCTTTCTTTTCAATGAATCTTATCTTCTTTATCTTTGCCTCCTTCTTTAATATCTGCAAGGCCTGGTATCTCGTGCCTAAGGTATCAACCAAACCCCACTTTAAAGCCTCAGGTGCAGTTAAAATTCTTCCATCCGCTATGGGCATAAGCTCATCCACGCTCTTTTTACGACTCTTGGCCACCCTTTCCAAGAAAACCTTCCATATATCCTTCGCGAGTTCCGTAAGGAATACGCTATCTTCTTCGGTTCTACTTCTGAAAGGTTGGGTTAGATCTTTATTCTTGCCGGATTTATAAATATCCCACTTAACTCCCAATTTGTGTGAAAGTTGCACTATGTCGGGCACTATTATGATCGCACCTATGGAACCCGTTAATGCAGTGGGATTCGCGACTATCTTATCAGCAGCGGATGCTATATAGTATCCCCCCGATGCCCCTATGGAGTGGATGTATGCTATAACTTTCTTACCTTTCTTCTTAGCGAATTGCAAGGCCTGATACATCTCCTCACTTGAAGCGGCACTTCCCCCGGGACTGTTGATCTCAACGAATACGGCTTTTATCCTTCCTCTATCCTTTTCAAGTTTCTCATACACCCATTCCGCCAACTTTGGTATCTTATCGTCATCTATTGATGTATCTATCTTTATATGCAAAACATTTCCGTACGCAAAGTTTAGTTGCACTATCCTTATAAAAAGAAAAACCACCACCACTAAAACCAGAATAAACAGGATAAGCAAAAACACAAAACCCTTATCTTTCATAGTGCGGAAATTATACCGTTGAAAGATTCGCAAGTTTGGGTTTCCTTTCTTCGGAATTTTGAATATTCATACCTTCAAATTTCCGTATGCAGAAGTTTAAAAATAAAAAAACCTCCCCACAAAAAATTTAACTCCCTTAAAATATTTAAAAATTGTGTTAAAAGGAGGTGGGCATGTGTAGGATGATGTTAAGTTTTACAATTGCTCCCCTCCTTGTATTCCGCAGTGGAAAGTACCTCGTTGAGAAAGAAGTGGATATAGAATCTGATGCAAAAGCGAGAGACAGTTTCAGCGAAACCCCCTGCGATGATAGGATAAAGGAGGTATGGGTATGTTAATGGCTTTGATGGTTCTAAGCGCTAAGGACGATTCCCTTCTCAAATATGCAAGGGAAGGGAATCTTGAAAAGGTGAAGTATTGGGTAAAGAAAGGGGCAAATGTGAATGCGAGAAACGAGGATGGATGGACACCCTTGCACTTGGCAGCCGGGAGGGGTCATCTTGAAGTTGTAAAGTATTTGGTTGAGAAAGGAGCAGATGTAAATGCGAGGAATAAGTATGGTTGGACGCCCTTGCACTGCGCGATTGAAATATATGGAGGTGGTATAGCACATTTTGAAATCGTCCCCGCTGGTGAAAACACGTTTGAACTCAAAGAGAAAAAGAGAGAGGCCAGTTCCGGGGAAATAGTCAGATACCTCATCAAAAATGGAGCTGATGTGAATGCAAAGGACAACGAAGGATATACTCCCCTTTACTATGCCATTACGCTTGAAGATATGGAGAGTGCCCATATC
Source organism: Caldifarciminota bacterium (assembly GCA_015492295.1). Taxonomy (GTDB): domain Bacteria; phylum Hydrothermota; class Hydrothermia; order LBFQ01; family LBFQ01; genus Caldipriscus. Next base: position 4,551 of record WGFI01000091.1, on the reverse strand, counting down.
TTGATAGAAAATGGATCTAATGTAAATGAGAGAACAGAAGAATCTACTCTTTTCCATATCCTTGTTGCGAAAGGAAATTTGGAGTTGGTTAAGCTTGCTGTTGAAAGAGGAGCTAACATTAATGCAAGGGATAAAGATGGACTTACACTCTTGCACTATGCCTTGGCAGGAAGAAAAACAAGAATTTTCAAATACCTCGTTAAAAAAGGGGCTGATATTCATGTGAGGGATATTCAGGGACTTACGATCTTACACTATGCAGCAATTCTTGGAAATTTTGAAGTTGTTAAGTATCTTATTGAAAAGAAGGGATTTGACCCTAATGTTAAAAGCCTTAATAATGAAACACCCTTGCATAGGGCTTCAGTTTCGTGCAATTTGGAAATAATCAAATATCTTGTTGAGGAGAAGGGAGTTGATGTGAATGTTAAGAACGATAAAGGGAGTTTGCCTATTCATTATTCTGTATTAGGAAATGTTTTCAACTCGTATCTGTCTTTACTATCTGGTGAGGAAACCTCCAAAAGCAGTTGCAAAGATGTAGTTGAATACTTGATTGAAAAGGGAAACGATATAAATGCCAAAAACAAACTTGGATTAACACCTTTGCATATAGCGGTTTTGGCAAAGAATATGAATATGGTTGAATACTTGGTTAAAAAAGGGGCAGAGGTGAATGTGAAGGATAATATGGGTAGAACGCCCTGCGACCTTACTCAGGACGAAGAGCTTAAAAAGATTATGAACTTCTGCAAATAAGAAAGAAAACCCCTCAGAATTCAAAATCTCAACCTTAAAATCCTCGTTTATGAGGATAGGAATAATTGGAGGTTCGGGACTTTACACCCTTGAAGGATACGATATTCTTGATAGAAGGCATATACGCAGGACTCCATGGGGAGAGCCATCAGCGGATTACATAATAGCGGGTAAGGACGGTAATGAATATGTTTTCCTCGCAAGGCATGGGCATGATCATTCCATACCGCCCCACAAAATACCTTTCAAAGCCAATATATGGGGTTTCAGACTACTTGAAGTTGATAGGATTTTCGCCATATCCGCTGTGGGCGCGATAGACCCAAACTTGGAGGTTGGAACCGTAGTTATACCGGATCAACTTATAGATTTCACAAGAACCAGAGGACAAATATCCTTCTACGATGGTAAATTCACGCCGGAGGGGGAGTTCATGCATCCAGCCTTTGGTGAAGATAGGGTGTATAAAGCATTGACACAAAAGAAGGTGGTTCATATTGATGTATCGCAGCCTTTCTGCCAGCAGGGGAGGAAATACGCCTATGAGGTTCTATCCGAGAAAGGGTTGAATGTCGTTCCAAAGGGTACCTATGTGGCTATGGAAGGGCCGAGACTTGAAACATCGGCGGAGATCAGGGCGTTGAGGATTCTCGGAGGTGATTTGGTAGGTATGACCGCTGTACCTGAGGCGTTCTTGGCGCGGGAACTTGAAATATGCTATACTCTGATAACCATAATAACCAATAAGGCCGCTGGAATATCCCCTACGAAATTAACGACGGATGAAGTCTTACAGGTATCTTCCCGTATGAAGCAAATCATAATAAATTCTATACCTGATATAGTCTCCCGCTTGCCGGAGGAAAGGGATCCCGTATGTTCGGAATCTTTGAAAGGTGCGATTATGGAATGAAAAGGTACATTCCCCTTCTTTTATTATCATGCGTATCGGCGCCTGCTTATATGGATGCCGAGAAGGTGGCGGAGGAGTATTTATCATCTTTGGAAAGGGAGAACTTTAAAAAGGCGTATATGCTTATAGATGGGGTTTCAAGGAGATACACCTCATATAAGGACTTTGAAGGATATTGGAAAAAGTTCTTTAAAAAGTATGGGAAACCTTACAAGCACACCATACATGATGTTTCAAAGGAAGGTTCATACGCCGTCGTTGAATATACTTGGCATTTTAAGAAATTGCCATCCGTTGATACCGCTATATGGTTGGACCAAAGATCCTACCGCCTCAGATTGAAATATGAATTCAGAAAATGGGCGGTGAAATTTAGGAAATACCGTATAATAAAGGAAACTCCCACACCGTATGGTGTTCAGAGGGAAGTTATAGAAGAATGAGGGAACTTCTAAAACTGTTGATCCCTTATTGGAAGAGGGTGCTCGCCGGATTCATCATCCTTCTTATAGTGGATTTGGGCCAACTCGTAATACCTATATTCATAAAAAATGCGGTTGATAGGCTTTACTTGGGCAAGTTTTCCGAGGTTCCTATATGGGCACTTTATATCCTGATAGTTTCCTTAGTTTTCTCCTTCCTAAGATTCTTTTGGAGGATCTTCTTCATAGGAACTTCGCGAACACTTGAAAAGGATATTAGAACGGATCTATACGAGCATCTTTTAAAACTCCATCCTCATTACTTCCAATCTTTAAAGACGGGCGATGTAATGGCCTTATTTACGAATGACTTACAGGCCATAAATATGGCTTTGGGTATGGGTTTGGTCGCCATATCGGACTTCCTGATATATACATCGTTCTCAATAGTTGCGATGCTTGTAATATCTCCGAAATTAACCCTTATGGTCATAATTCCCTTACCCGCTCTCGGTATCATAATGTTCTTCTTGGGACGGAAGATTCACCATCAGTTTTTAAAAATTCAGGACTATTTTGGATATATAACCGAGTGGATAAGGGATATACTTTCGGGTATAAGGGTTATAAAAACCTACGATACAAAAGGAAAGCTCTACGACAGATATTCTGAAATCTCAAAGGAATATCTCAATATGAACATACTTATGGGGGCACTTGATGGCTCATTCAACGCTTCAATATTCCTATTCGCATACCTTTCAATGGCCATACTTCTTCTCGTAGGTGGTACTATGACAACAACCGGAAGCGTATCCATAGGGGATTATGTGGCTTTCGGTAGTTATATAGGTATGATGATATGGCCTATGATGGCCTTAGGATGGTTCGCCAATCTCGTTCAGAGAGGAAGCGCATCTTACAGGAGAATAAAGGAGTTTCTTGATACTAAACCTGAGATCGGGAAAGGTGGGAAGGTATCAATTCGGAAGTTTGATAGCATCGTAGTGAAAAATCTGAGTTTCAGCGGTATATTACGAAATGTGAATTTTGAGGTTTATAACGGTGAGTTCATAGGTATAACTGGACCCACGGGTTCCGGTAAAAGCGTATTTCTAAGTATATTGGCGAGGTTTTATTCCTCCTTTGAGGGAAAAATACTCATAAACGATTACGATTGGAAAGAGGTTTCAACGGAAAGTATAAGGAGGACGATCTTTTTGGTTCAACAGGAGCCCTTCGTATTCTCTTTGAGCATAAGGGAAAATTTGCGGTTAGCCAACCCCGATGCCTCAGAGGAGGATATGTTATGGGCTTTGAGATCCGCGGGTTTGGAGGAGGATATAGAAAACTTTCCGAAAGGTTTGGATACGATCGTTGGGGAAAGGGGATATTCCCTATCCGGAGGACAGAGACAGAGATTACTCTTGGCTATGGCGTTTCTGAGTAAGAGTCCCTTAATACTTTTGGATGAATCCCTATCCGCTTTGGATTCTCAAACTGAGAGACAGGTGATCTCCAACCTGAGGAACTTAGGTAAAACCATAGTGCTCGTTTCCCACAGGATAACATCCCTATATGAATGCGATCGCATATACGTTTTCAATAGAGGGAGAATCGTTGAGGTTGGTAATTTCAACGAACTCTTGAATAAAGAAGGCATATTTTACACACTGTACTCCGCTCAAAAGGAGGGGATACTCATAGTCTGATTCGCGGAGGTCCTTGTTGTCAGGATGCGGCGAGGTTGTATTTATCGTATGGATCAGTCCGCTCTTTTCTCCTCAGGTTTAAGCGCCTCATCAATCACTTTCTTCATCACTTCCCTTCTACTATAACATTCCAGTACAACCCATTCTCGGAAAAAACCTCTGCCTTAGCATCCAAAATCGTTGGCTGATTAAGGACCTGTGCTGCTTTCTGACTTATTTCAAAGCCTTTTATTAAAACAGTCTTTGGGATCTTGCTTAATAATCTTTGGTCTCTTGTAAGGAGCTGAATGCCATAAAACCACTATCCTTTTGTCGTCAATTTTGTTAATTTCTCTCTTTATTTTCTCGGGCAAATCACCGTTAATATTACCGTAAATTAACATTACAGCACGATAATATCTTAACTTATTCAGAAATAGTTTAAGAGTTTTTATGTCTTTATCCAATCTACCTCTATAAGCTACCGATTTTACCTCAATTACTACGAGATTATGGTTCATATCGCCCGGTTTATGAACGATAAAGTCCGGTTTTTTGTCGCTTTTGATAGAAGGATGGCCACTCTTATCAGGCTCACCGTACAGTTTATATGGAAAGTTATCACCTAATATGCAGCGCAACTTATGGTAAAGTTCATAACAATAAACCCGTTCTCTGTACATTACTCTATCGCTACCATATACCGGCAATTGGAAATAATATTCATCTATGGATTCAATCGCTTTTTTTAAACACCTCATGAAAT
>WGFI01000090.1 GCA_015492295.1 Caldifarciminota bacterium | reverse complement strand
GGTTGAGACTCTTAAAGGGCCTTCACCTGATCAAGTGGCAAGGAAACAGTTAGAAAAGGCTATGGAGGTTATGGATCTTGAACCTTATCTTAGGGAAGTTTTGATAATGCCCATGAGGGTAATAGAAGTTAGCATACCGGTTAAGATGGACGATGGAAGCGTAAAGGTATTTACAGGTTGGAGATGCCAACATAACAATGCGAGGGGACCTTTCAAGGGTGGAATAAGGTACTCTCCTTATGTTAGTAAAGAGGAGGTTGTGGCCTTGGCAACGTGGATGACCTTCAAGTGTTCGTTGGTTGATATACCTTTCGGTGGCGCGAAAGGCGGTATAAAGGTTGATCCTACGAAACTTTCCGAAGATGAACTGGAAAGATTAACCCGCAGATACACCTACGAGATAATAAACTTCATAGGACCAAATATAGATATACCCGCCCCGGATGTTAATACGGATGCTAAGATCATGTCCTGGATCATGGATACTTACAGCGTTTTCAAAGGATACAATGAGCCTGCGGTGGTTACGGGGAAACCTCTGTACATCGGTGGTTCAAAGGGGAGGAGGGAAGCGACGGGCAAAGGGGTGAGTGTGGTTACAAGGGAAATTCTAAAATACTTCGGTGAGGATATAAAGGGTAAAACCGTCGCCATACAGGGGTTCGGAAATGTCGGAAGTCATGCTGCACTTTTCTTTTACAAAATGGGTGCGAAGATAGTAGCCATAAGTGACCATACGGGTGGTATATACTCTGAAAGTGGTCTTCCAGTTGAAAAAATGTATGAATTGCAGAGCTCTACGGAAGAGTATATAACATTAAACGATATGGTTGATAAACTCGGAATTGATATTCAAAGGATAACCAATGAACAACTCTTAACGCTCGATGTTGATATACTCGTTCCAGCGGCGGTGGAGAATCAAATCACCGGGGAAATAGCGCCTAAGGTTAGGGCGAGGTATGTTGTTGAAGGGGCAAACGGTCCTACAACCCCGGAAGCCGATGAGATACTTTTTTCCAAAGGAGTAAAGGTTATTCCTGATATATTGGCGAATGCTGGGGGGGTGGTTGTGAGCTATTTGGAATGGGTGCAGGATAGGATGGGTTATTATTGGGAAGAAGAGGAGGTTAGGAGCAAGATGGAAAAGATACTTATAAGATCCACCATAAATGTTCTTGAAACCGCCGAGAAGTTCAATACGGATTATAGAACCGCCGCTTACATAGTCGCCATAGATAGGATAGCGGAGGTTTATAGGGGAAGGAGGCTCTTCCCATAATGAGGGTATTTAAGGGTAAGAAGGTGATAATCTATCAGTTGAATTCTGGAAGGTTCGCCCTTGATGGAGGCGCCATGTTCGGTATAGTTCCTAAGGTTCTATGGGAGAAACTCATAAAACCCGATGAAAGAAACAGGATCCCGATGGCCACGCATCCTCTGTTAGTGAAGACGCACAAAGGATATGTTTTGATAGAGAGCGGTCTTGGAAGCGGTTGGGATGATAAGTTTAAGGATATTTACGATGTTGTAGAGGAGGACCCTTTTAAAGATGCACCGATAGGTAGAGAGGAAGTCTCCCTAATAATTCAAACCCATTTACATTTTGACCACGCCGGTGAGTTGGTTTCAAAGGATGGTGAGTATAAGTACAGATGTCAGGTGGTCGTTCAACACTTTGAGTGGATGGATGCTTTATATCCCCATGAAAGGAGTAGGGCGAGCTATCCTCAGGGAAGAATAAAACCTCTTGAAAGTCATTTGATGTTGGTTTCGGGATATTCAGAGGTGTGGGAGGATATATTTGTTCTCAGAACCGGGGGACACACGAGAGGGCACCAAATAATAATCATCAAGGATGATGATAGGATGTTTGTATTCGTAGGCGATGTTATACCCACAAAGCACCACGCCCCCTTGCCTTATGTTATGGGATATGATCTTTATCCCGAGGAGATGCTTATGATTAGGAAAAATCTTTATGGACTTTTCATTAAGGAAAATGCGGTGATATTCACACCTCACGATAGAGAACCGTTTGCAGGGTATTTGACCGTTGATGAGAGAGGAAAGTATAGGCTCGTTGAGGTAGAACCGGATGAAGTTATAAATGGAAGTTGAGGCGAAGTTTATAATATCCTCGGAAAAGGATTTCAAGAAGATTTTGAATATTGTGGAAGCGTTGGGTTTTGATGTTAGGAGATTTGATGAGAAAAGGTTCTACGATTATTATCTCGTTAGTGGAAACGACAAGGAAGCCATAAGGTACAGGTTTTATTCGGATGGGAGGATCATAAGAACATACAAGAAGGATGTTGGTATAAATGAGGGGGTTGTAAAGAGGATTGAGGAAGAGAAAGCGTCGGATGAGAGGGAGTTCCGTAGGGAGAGAGATAAGAGGGGGATTATGTTTCAAACTTTCACATCTCGCAAGGAATACGATTTTGGTAATTTTAAGTTAAGCTTTGACTCGGTATATTTTAATGAGAGCATAAATATGCTTTTCGTTGAAATTGAAGGGTACGAAAAGGATGTCAAGCTTATAAGCGATAAATTGAAAGAAGCCGGTTTTATTTCAACGGTTAAGTCAAAATTGAGAATTGGACTTGATCTGCTCGGAAAAAACTTCACTTGACAAATGAACATTACATCCTTAAAATATACACCACAGGAGGTGAATTATGAAAGGAGAAAGTTCAAGGTTAAGGGTAGCAATGAGAAAGGGGCTGGGAAAGCCCCTAAATAGGTTCCTTACTCCTTACTCCTTACTCCTTACTCCTTACGCTCTTAGGGTTGATAGTTCCCCTTAGGGTTATGGGACAGATACCCACCAAGTGGATAATCAATTGGAGCGATAACATCACTTCAAGGACTGAGGATTCTCTTTGGGATGTGGCGACATACAAGCTGGTAAATATACCCATAGACGGGCATATACCGAGTTGGTTTATATATGTAGGCTCTTATTATGACGAATCTGCGCTTGAAGTGAAAGGGATGATAGCGACATTTCATGAGTTTGCTAGGCCATCACCACCTGCTGGTGGATTGAGGGTGTATGACGATGGGATCTCGGGTAATGGTAGCATGATGAGTTTTTACGGGGTGTTGCCCTATTATATTCGCAGGGGGGCGATAGGAGTACTTGGAGGCTTCTATGTAGGCGGATATGTGAAGCAGTATGGATTACCGAGGGATGTACTGTTTTTGAAATTTGGGAGGATATTAAACTCTCTGTGGTCTTACAGGTATGACTTTATGGGCAATGATGAAGCGATATTGAAGATATTTAGGGATGGTGTTCGTTTTGGTGCCAATGTACCCATATTCACGGTTGCTGGTGTAGGATATACGACCTACAATGGAGGGGATAGCAGGTTTTTGGGTAGGAACATACTCTTTATGGGGATAGACAGCTTGGGGAACGCATCCTTTGCCTGCATATACGGTGGCTTAGGGGACGATGTAGGGACATATCTCTACAAGATAGATGATACGACATATATGGTTTTGGGTTATAGCGATAGTTATATATCTTCTGGTAAGTATGGTGTATTTGTGGCGAAGGTAAGGACGACGGATTGCAAGCCCAAGTGGATAAAGGTGTTTTATGATGTGGATAGCACGGTTGATTTGATACCTTATGCGATAAGCAGGAACAAAATTTCCGTAAGCCCACCCATAAATGGGAATGTTGTATTTCATATAAC
>WGFI01000089.1 GCA_015492295.1 Caldifarciminota bacterium | reverse complement strand
ATCAGGGCGGTTAGGATTTTTTTCGTCATCATGCCCCTATTCTCAGGGTGAAATATCCCTGGGGTAGGGGCTTTTTCAATCCTTAACTTTGCCTAAATCACTATAAACTTACTAATTATAAACCTTCAATGCTCAGACCGCAAAAGTACTGGTAGAGGTGTTTGGTCAAGGGTATTTATATCCATTCTTAGCGGCGTAGTGTAAAGGTGTTTCGCCCCTGCTGTTTTCCTTAGCGAGGACATCTGCTCCATTTTGTATAAGATATTCAATTACATCTTTGTGCCTCTTCAAAACGGCGTAATGTAAAGGGGTTTTACTTTCGTTATCTTTGGCATCAATATAAGCAGATTTCCCACCTTGGCCGCATAATGTAAGGGTGTTTTACCATCTTTATCTTTACTATTGACATTGGAGCCTTTCCTAAGGAGAATATACACTATATCTAAATGTCCCTTCTCAACCGTATAATGTAAAGGTGACCGATCATAGCTATCCTTGGAATCAACATCTGCACCTTTTTGAACGAGAAATCTCGCAATTTCCGAATACCCATTTCTAACGGCATAGTGTAAATTAACATCCGCACCATTTTGGACTAAGAGCTTTACAATTTCCAAATGTCCCCTTTTAACGGCGTAATGTAGGGGTGTTTTATTGCCTTTATTCTGAGCATTAATATCAGCGCCCTTTTGTATAAGGTATTCAGTTATACCTTTATTACCTATTTCGGCGGAAAGATGTAAAGGTGTGATACCGTACGCGTTCTTAACATTCACATCGGCGCCACCTTCAATCAACCGCTTAACCATCAACAAATCACCCTTTATAACAGCACTATACAACCTGTACATCTATATCAAACTCGTATGTTTCCAACTTTATGCTTGAACCTTGAAAGTCATCGCCTATGGGTTCAAACCTCCCTCCTAAGTTCTTGGACAAGAAGATCTCTGCGACAGCGTAAAAAGCCAAGCGATTCTCCGCTCTGGCGAATCCATGCCCCTCATCCGGGAACAGCGCGTATATAACGGGAATACCTTTCTCCTTCATGGCATTAACTATCCGATCCGATTCGGACTTTTTGACCCTTGGATCGTTCGCACCATGGGCTATGAGAAGCGGCCTCTTTATACGATCCACATAGTTTATAGGCGACCTTGATAATAGGAACCTCCTACCTTCCTCCGTACGATAATCCCCCACACGCTGAATGATAATACTTTCAACGGGTTTCCAGTATTCGGGTATGTTTTCCATCCATGTTATCAGGTTTGAAGGCCCAACTATGGATACACCGCATGCGAACTTTTCAGGTGTAAATGTCATTCCTACGAGTGTGGCATACCCACCATAGCTGCCTCCCATTATAGCTATCCTCTTGGGATCCGCTATCCCTTCCCTCACAGCCCAATCAACCGCATCTATCAAGTCTTCGTGCATTTTTCCTCCCCACTCCCTATTCCCCGCATTAACGAAATCCTTGCCGAAACCCGTTGAACCTCTGAAATTCACACTTAAAACCGCGTATCCACGATTTGCGAGCCATTGATGTTCCGGATTATAGCCCCAACTGTCTCTACCCCAAGGACCTCCATGCACGAGTAATACCATAGGCAACGGTTCTTCGGGTTTTCCGTCGTTATCAGGATCGGACCATACAGGTAAAGTCAAATAACTAACGAGGGTCAATCCATCCCTCGCCTTTATAAAAACGGGTCGCATTTTGGCGAGAGGCAAGTCTTTCAACTCCTTCCTATGAGGGAACAGATACACGGGTTTCTTTTCCTTCCGCGAATAAAGATAATATTCCACTGGGCCATCATCCCTATGGTATGCCACTAACCAAAAATCGTTATTCAGAGTTTGACTGACTATTTCAATCTCACCATCAACCACTCTTCTCAACCTTTCAAAGTCATCATAAATATTCTTATCCAAGATATGCCAATGCCTCCTCTCATAGTTGTAAGATACCGCCTGAACTCTCTTATTTATCGGATGAATAAGGACATCATCAACATCCGCCTTCTCCGTCTCAAATAGGGTCGTCGTTTCACCCGTTATTATATCTAAGGACACCAAGGCTGAGGTATTTCTGTTCCTGCTATCCAGCATATAGAGATTTCTTCCGGTTTCATCAAATAGTAATGGTCCGGTGGATATGGAATCTTCTAAACCCACTCTTGTGATGGTCTCCCAGTTATCCGAACTCGTAAGTCTTATAAGTTCATATCCACCATCTTCCAGAAATCGCAGACTCACGAAAGACTTAAAGTCATCATCAACGAACAAATTCACAAATCCATAAGTGTTTTCAATTAACATCTCGAGTTTCCCAGTACGGATGTTCAGCATATAAATATCGTGCAATCTGGGATCCCTTCTATTTATACCTATTATGGCATTTTCGGGAAATTTATGGCTCAGTTTATATATATGGGCCTGAATACCATCAAAGGGCGTAAGATCCATAGCTTTAAGATCCGAAAGGGATACCACATAAATATGGTAATTCTCATCACCATTTTTATCCTGGATGTATATTATATCTTCGTTTGTATATGCCCACTGGAAAGTTAAAATACCACGCTTTTTATCAAAGGTTATGGGTTTTGCCTCGCCGGGATTTTCGGATAGTGCAACCCATATATTAAGAACACCTTCAAACGGCGCCAGGAATGCTATCTTTGAACCATCGGGACTTAAACGGGCACGGAGTCTCTCCGGATTTCCAAATAAGATTTTCCGAGGAATCAAGGGGACTGAATTTGGGTTCATAATGTAAGGTATTCTACGGGTGTATAATATTCTGCTGAACGGATTAAAATCATTGATTATTTTGTTGTGAAAGTGCCTTTCGTTGATTTAAGATCTCCGCTGAAAAGATAAACGGCTTTATAATACCTGTCAATTATGCCGAAAGTTCTCATAGCTGGTGGTGCGGGTTTTATAGGAACGAATCTAACGGAATATCTATTAAACAAAGGTTGGGAAGTCTTCTCTATTGACAACTTTTCAACTGGAAAGCCGGAAAATATAAAGAGATTCATGCACGATCCCAATTTTCACTTTGAAGAAATGGATATATGTAAAGATGTTCCTCATCATAAATTTGATTACATCATAAACTTGGCTTCACCGGCCAGTCCTAAGAAGTATTTATCGTTGCCCGTTGAAACTATGATGGTTAATTCGGTAGGTGTGATGAATCTTCTAAATTTGGCCGATGAATACAAAGCGAGATTTTTACTCGCCTCCACATCAGAGGTTTATGGGGATCCCACTTTACATCCACAACCTGAAACTTACTGGGGAAATGTCAATCCCGTGGGTCCAAGGAGCGTTTATGATGAGGGGAAGAGATTTGCAGAAGCCATAACGATGGCATACCATAGATACAACGGTACGGATGTCAGAATAGCGAGGATTTTCAACACTTATGGTCCTTATATGGATGTTGAGGATGGAAGGATAATACCCAATTTCGCGTACCAAGCTTTAACGGGAAAACCTATAACTATTTACGGCGATGGTTCCCAAACCAGAAGCTTCTGCTATGTCTCGGATATGGTTGAAGGTTTATATTTACTCTTGATCAAAGATAATTTAGATGGGGAGGTTATAAACCTCGGAAATCCGGATGAGAGGAGCGTTAAAGAGGTCGCTGACCTGATATGCGATATACTGAATGTGGAAAAGAACTATAAGTATCTACCCCTACCTCAGGATGATCCTAAAAGGAGAAAGCCAGATATAACCAAGGCCAAAACTCTCTTGGGATGGTATCCCAAGGTTAAGTTTGAGGATGGATTAAGGAGGACGCTCAAATGGTACTCTGAAATAATTAAGAACAGCTATGCCAGGTGATTGGACGAACCCTGTGATTTATGCTATCATATTCGTTTTAGGTTTCTTACTTGGGAGCATCCCATTCGCATATATAGTCGCTAAGTTCGTTGCAGGTATAGATATAAGGAAAGTGGGGAGTGGTAATGTTGGGGCAACGAATGTTGCAAGAGTTCTGGGATTAAAGTGGGGAAGCGTAGTGTTTATCTTAGATGCCTTGAAAGGATTTATACCTGTCATCGTTGTAAGAATATGGATGCCTTATAACTTTGAACTCGCTATGGCAACATCTCTCGCCCCCATACTCGGACATATATTTACACCTTTTCTGGGTTTTAAAGGTGGTAAAGGCGTTGCGACTTCCTTGGGTGCCTTTATAGCGCTGACCCCCATCGGAGTTCTTCTCGGTTTTATAGTATGGATGATATCGGTTCTTCTCACGGGTTATGTATCATTGGGTTCATTACTTGGATCGCTCACAACCCTACTCTGGGTGATATTCTTTGATCCGCACAGGAATTCCATGCCTTTTTTGGTGGTTTCTTCCCTTATAGTCGCGCTTATATGGTTCAGCCATAGGAGCAATATAAGAAGGTTGATTCGTGGAGAAGAGAACAAGATTTGGAAAAAGAAAGGTTAGATTTACTCACCTTCTCGGAAATATTATCAGGTGGTAGGAAAAGGGTCATAGAAGGTTTTTGGGGCATTGAGAAAGGTCTTATGTTTAAAAAATTCCTTTCAATGCCTTATACCATACCGACAAATCAGATTCTCAGTATCCACATTTTAAACAGGTTGAAAAAGACATATTTCAGGGGTGAAATATCCCTATACAACGAACCCCAGGAGTACAACCTTAAACTGCTTTCACCCCTACTCATCAAAGGGAAGTTTAAGTATCATAGGGAGAGGAGAAGGTTAATAAGGAGGGCAGAAGAGCAAATCAAGAAAATAGACCTTTCAAAGGACGATGTTAGAGATATTATAAACCTTTGTAAATACACAGCTAAGAAACACGGTAGAAAGCCTATAAGGAATCTCGCAAAGGTTTTGAAACTGCCAGGTGTTGATGTTATAAAAGTGTATAAGGAGGAACTTGTAGGAGTTATAGTGAATCTCAGGCTTGAAGATAGATATTTATTATGGCAGATGGGTTGGAAGGATTTTAATTTTCTTCCGACTTATCTTCTACACTTATCCGTAGAGTATGCTCTTTCCTTAGGGTATGATAAGGTTGATTTCGGTATTACCAGAAGTTCAAAGGCCTTAAAAGTAAAAAAGGAATTGGGATGTATAGACAGTTTTGTGTATGTATGCAGTTGGTAATCAATCAAAAATAACGATTACCATATGTTGAGGGGCTATGATCATATGAATTGGTAAAGGATAAGGTTTTTAAGGTATTGATGCTCATAAATGATCCTGTTGTAATTGATGGTTATTGGTGGGCGGGGATACCTTTAAGGAGAGCACCATTGGAACTTCCAGATGATAGTATTCCTTATGAAAAGGATGCGAAGGTAATGGTGAAGGCATATCAAAAGTTTTACTTTGCCTATTATGCAAAGAGGTCTTATGGTGGTGCCACGCTTGGGGCTGGTAGGATT
>WGFI01000088.1 GCA_015492295.1 Caldifarciminota bacterium | reverse complement strand
TAACATGCTCAACCTTTAAAGTGGTTTTAACCTCCATCACTAAAACATAATCCTCACCTACTGCCAATATATCTATCTCCATATGCTTGGAGTTTATCGTGCTCTTGACATTCCTCCTTACAGAGAAGCCTTTAAACCCCAAGGCGTTCAATGTATTTTCAATGTTATCAAAAACTATCTTCTCGCTGAATCTTTTCCATGTGCCGTTTAGGTCGCTTATGGCTCTCGTTAAGGCTTTTATTCGTCTATCGGTTTCTTTTAACTGCTTATCGGTTTCTCTCATCTGCTCATCCGTCTTTTTCTGACTTTCTGCTAGTTCTTTTATCTTTTTATCGGTTTCTTTCTGACTTTCCTTCAATTCCTCTATTGATATTCTCGTCTCCCTTAAAGCTTCCCTGATTTCCCTTAAACCTTTAAGTATATCTTCTTTCTCCTTCTCCGACATAATTGAGTATTATAAAGTTGAAAAGTTTCTTTAACCTCTCCTCGCAATCATACACTCCCTAATAGAACAACGCAAAGAGGTATTACGCTGATAGGATGATGGGGTTGTAAGGAGTTTTTGCCATAATACCCTGATGCGACCAATCTCATCCACCTCCTCAACTTTGGCACATAACATCATGATGAAGAATCTTCACCCAACTATTATCAAATTCTTTACCTTCTCCATTTCATCCCTGAGTAAAGAATTCTTTTCGGATTTTAGATCAGGATCATGAGTTAATATGTATTCGGCGTCTTTCTTGGCAACTTCCACTATCTTTAAAAATCTCTCATCCGAGGATATTTCGTTTAGGTTTATACCTTTCAATGACCATTCCCCGTGTTGCTTGGTTCCCATTATCTCCCCCATACCCCTGATCTTTAAATCTTCCTCCGCCAATATAAAACCGTCGTTTATACTTTCAACCGCCCTTATTCTCATCCTTGATTCATAGCTCATCCTATCCGGAACGATCATTATAAAGAATGCGGGTTCCGAATTTCTCAGTATTCTTCCCCTTAATTGATGCAGCTGCGCTATACCGAACCTGTTGGCATCCTCAACCACCATAAACTTAGCATTGGGAACATCAACGCCAACTTCAACGACCGTCGTGGATACTAATATATGTATCTCACCTTCGCGGAATCTTTCCATGATTTCATTCCTTTCGTTCAGAGGCATCTTTCCGTGAATTTTTTCAATGTATATATCCGGGGGACATATAGATTTCAAATCGTTGAAAAGATTTTCAACCGATTCAACCTGCAATTTATCGGATTCTTCAATCGTCGGAGCAATAACATAAGCTTGCCTTTTGGTATCCTTTAACTTTTGGAATAACCATTTGTATAGGGATCCCCTCTGCCCTTTCCTTACAACCCTGTTAAAGACTTTCACATCAAAAGGCCTCCTCCTTATTCTTGAAACTTTCAGATCTCCATATACGGTTAATGCCAAGGTGCGAGGTATAGGTGTGGCTGTGGAAACTAAAAAATGAGGATAGTAATCCTTGGCCTTCTCAACCAACCTCGCCCTTTGGGCTACCCCAAACCTATGCTGCTCATCAACTATCGCCAATGCAAGATTCTTAAACACGGTTTCATCGGTTATGAGTGCATGGGTTCCAACTATCAAAGAATACTTACCTTCCCTGATTTCCCTTCTTATCCTTCTCTTTTCGGATGATCGGAGAGAACTGGTCAATAGCGCTATATTAACATCCAGTCCTTTAAGGAAATTCTTCGCAACTGTATAAATCTGCTCGGCCAATATCTCGGTTGGGGCCATAAGGCATGCTTGATAACCGTTTTCTATCGCTATCAAACAAGCCCATAGGAGTACAACCGTTTTCCCACTTCCGACATCACCTTGTAGAAGTCTGTGCATAGATTCATCCTTGGCCATGTCTTCCTCAATCTCTCTCATAACTTTCCGTTGCTCATCCGTAAGTTCAAAAGGCAGATTCTTCACAAATTTATCCGTCAGATTTCCATTCCTTACAAGTGGTATGGATTTTCTCTTGCCGAGAGATGCGGACATGTTCAAAGATAAATAAAACTTCAAAAACTGCTCATATATTATCCTCTTTTTACCTATGAGTATATCCTCACTTTTCTGGGGAAAATGAACATACCTTAAAGCCTCCTTCAAGCTCACCAACTTCCTACTCCGTGCAATATACTCAGGTAAGCTCTCCTCTATTTCAACATTTTCAATGGCGTATTTAATAAGGGTATGGATGGCCTTGGATTTCAATCCCTCGGTTTGTGGATATATTGGGACTATCCCCTTCAACTCGTCCTCCGGGGCGATTTCAGGATGGTATATCCTGAATTTTCCAAAGGAGCCGGTTGAATAGGCTCTGCCTGCTGCTACGAGAATTTCACCCACTTCAAACCTATCAAGCATGAAATCCATATTCCTCCATACGAGTTCAACCACACCTGAACCATCGGAGATCACTATAACGGTCTCCCTTATGGAATCCCTACTCCTTTTGAATTTCTTTACAACACGGCCTTTGATCACCACATCCTCCCCCGGCTTCACATGAACTATCCTTATTATATCACCCCTGATTATGTATCTTCGGGGAAGAAAGAATAGGAGATCCTCAACCGTCTTTATACCTAACCTATGCAACTTTCTCGCCCTTTTCTCCCCGACACCCTTTAAGAATTTAATATCCGTTGATAGGGTTATCATTTATGTATATCGCAGCTATCTGTGGGCTCTCTACCAGCCCAAAACATCTCATAAGTTTTCACAGGGCAGCTCTCTCGGGCGATCTTTAATGACTGCTTGCACAGCTTAACAAACTTAAACGGCCCTGAAAAATCAAATCCCTTTCTCTTCAATCCCTTATGCACCTGCGACATGAACTTAGCCCAAATTGGGACGGCGAGTTCCGAACCAGTTGCACCGTAGAAAATCACCCTTAAACTGTCATAACCAACCCAAACCCCCGTAACCATATAAGGTGAAAATCCTATGAACCAGGTATCCTTATAATCATCGGTGGTCCCAGTCTTTCCCGCCGCTGGAATTCTACTGTTATCCCAACCGTAATATCTGCTGTTTGATGCCGTACCGCAGCATACGACATAAGTCAGCGCGTAAGTGGCCATCTTGGCGACATTCGGGTCTATAACCTGAACCAATGTAGGATGATTTTCTTCAAGTACATTCCCATATGCATCCTCTATTTTCGTTATAAAGTAAGGGTCAAACCTCTTGCCTTTGTTCATTAGAGTGCCAAATGCTCTTGTAATATCCCAGAGAGTGACCTCAACTCCCCCGAGAGCCATTGAAGGATAGGGTTTTATATCGTTGGAAATGCCCATCTTTCTGGCTATATCCGCAACATAATAAGGTCCGACATCAAGCGTTAATTTCACAGCGGGAACATTCTTTGATAAAGCCAAGGCCCTGCGAAGGGTTATAAGACCCTCATACTTTCCATCGTAGTTCTTAGGAGACCATACCCTTCCAAGTTCGTCTATCATCTCAACCTCTTCGTCCCTTATGGTATCTCCGGGAGAATACCCCCTGCTGAAAGCGGCCGTATATACGAAAGCCTTGAAGGCTGATCCGGGTTGCCTCTTTGCCTGTCTAACCCTATCAAACTGTGAGTGTTGAAAATCTCTACCACCAACATAAGCCAATATCCCACCGAGAGTGTCAAAGGCTATGAGAGCCGCCTGCAAGTACTTTGGTATCCCTACTTTATAATCTTTATACTTGGGTTTTAGATATTTCCACTTCTTTTCGTACTTATCAAGGGATGTTTTAACCACCTCATTCGCTATCCTCTGCATATCCAGATCTAGGGTCGTATATATCTTTCCGCCTCCTTTATAAAGGAAATCTTCGCCGTACTTTTCAACTATATACTGTCTAACCAATTCCGCGAAGTAGGGTGCATCGCCGCCGAATGTGGTCTTCGGTCTCGGTTGCAACTTCGGAAAAACATTTATTAAACTGTCATGCTCCCTTTTCGTTATTACCCCGTTTTTAAGCATAGCGTAAAGTACAACCTTCCTTCTGGCATTGGCCTTTTCGTGATTTTTGTATGGAGAGTATCTGTTGGGACTCTTAGGCAAACCCGCCAATAAGGCTGCCTCGTTTATGTCCAAATCCTTAGCATCCTTTCCAAAGAAGAATTTCGCAGCGGATTGAACCCCATACACCCCTTCTCCGAAGTATATCTGATTGAGGTACCTTTCCAGTATTTCCTCCTTGGTGAATGTTGATTCAAGTTTCAACGCCAAAGCGAATTCTAAGAGCTTTCTTTTTAGTGTGCGCTGATGTCCCAAGAACATGTTTCTCGCGAGTTGCTGGGTTATTGTTGATCCTCCCTGTCTTATCCTCATTGAGATCAGATTTATCACAAGCGCCGCGAATGTCCTTCTTAGATCAATCCCCCAATGCCTAAAAAACTTCCTATCTTCAAGTGATATAAATGCTTTCTGCACCTCGGGGGATATTTCGCTCAACGGAACATATTCCCTCCTTTCTTCATAGAACTGATATATAACCCTTCCCTTTCTATCGTATAAGGTTGTGGCCTGTGGAGGCTTAAACGCTTCTATCTTCTCCACATCGGGAAGTTCAGAGGAAACCAAGAAAACTATGATCATAAGAACCAGAAAACCGAGGCAATATAATAAGAAAACCACGACACCAACTATGAGGAAGTTCTTTATCTCCTTTCTAAGAAAGTTCCCCATGATATATCTTCCTCAAAACATAAGGCAATATCCCTCCATGCCTGAAATATTCAACCTCAACCTGTGAATCCAACCTCGCTATGACATCAAACTCAACCTTTGAGCCGTCATCCTTATGTGCCACGACTTTAAGGGTCTTCTTAGGATAAATATCCTCTATCCCCAATATATCGTATCTTTCAAAACCGTTCAATCCTAGGGATCTAATGTTCTCACCCTTACGGAACTGTAAGGGTAGAACCCCCATGCCTATTAGGTTGCTACGATGTATCCTTTCAAAGCTTTCCGCTATTACGGCCTTAACGCCCAATAGGGCTGTTCCTTTCGCAGCCCAATCCCTTGAAGAACCCGTGCCGTACTCCTTCCCTCCCAATATTATCAGGGGGATGCCTTCCTTCTTGTATCTCATAGCAGCATCAAATACGCTCATCTCCTCTCCCGTTGGTGTGTAAATGGTGTTCCAGCCTCTGCGCTCCTCTTTGAATAGGTAATTCCTAAATCTGACATTTGCAAATGTCCCTCTTATCATAACCTCGTGATTTCCCCTCCTTGAACCGTAGGAATTGAAATCCTTAGGTTGAACACCTCTCTCCATCAGATATTTACCCGCCGGACTCTCGGGATGTATGCTACCAGCAGGTGATATATGATCCGTTGTCGTACTATCCCCGGCTATAACGAGAACACGGGCTCCTTTTATATCCTTCGGTGGAACCACATCAAGGGAGAAATTATCAAAGTAAGGGGGTTTTCTTATGTAAGTTGAACTTTCATCCCAGGGGAAGGTTTCGCTTTCCTTCACATCCAAGGATTTCCAGAAATCATCACCTTCAAATACCGATGAGTATCTTTTCTTGAAGAGTTCGGGTTTCAAAGACTTCGCTATGTAATCGCTTATCTCCATATTTGACGGCCATATATCCCTTAAATAAACGGGATTCCCGTTCGGATCGTATCCCAGAGGTTCATTCTCAAAGTCTATATCTATCCTTCCCGCCAAGGCAAAGGCTATGACGAGCATCGGGGAACATAAGTAGTTTGCTTTTACTAAGGGATGTATCCTCGCCTCAAAATTCCTGTTTCCGCTGAGAACGGAAGCCACGACAAGATCATGCTCCTTTATAGCCTCTTCAATCTCAGGGGGTAGAGGGCCACTGTTCCCTATGCATGTCGTGCATCCGTACCCCACCACATGGAACCTCAAAGATTCAAGGTACGGTAACAGTCCTGACATTTCAAGGTAATCCGTAACTACCCTTGACCCGGGGGCGAGACTCGTTTTCACATAGGGTTTAACTGTTAATCCTCTCTTAACCGCATTCCTGGCGAGGAGTCCCGCGCCTATCATAACCGATGGGTTTGAAGTGTTGGTGCAACTGGTTATGGCCGCTATCACAACGGATCCATGCGTTAGAAAGTATTCCTGGCCTTCATGGACTATAACAGCGACATTCTCCTTCACAGCCACCCCACCCTCATTTTCAAATCCATATACGGGCTCATCGTTCATCCTCTTTCCGAATTCCTTTTCCAAGGATATATGAAACTTTTTCTTTATATCCTTTAAAGGTATTCTATCTTGGGGTCTTCTTGGACCTGCAACGCTCGGTTCAATCTTACTTAAATCTATTTCAACCACATCGCTGTAATTCGGTTCAGGTGAGTTAGGTGTCCAGAACATACCCTGTTCTTTCACAAACCTTTCAACCATATCAACCAACTCTTCATCCCTACCCGTACCCCTCAGATATTCAAGGGTTCTGTCGTCTATTGGAAAATATCCACAGGTTGAACCGTATTCGGGCGACATATTGGATATGGTCGCTCTATCAGGTACGCTGAGGTTTTGAAGGCCGGGCCCAAAGTATTCAAC
>WGFI01000087.1 GCA_015492295.1 Caldifarciminota bacterium | reverse complement strand
CTGTAATCCTTAGCCATAATTGAGTATTATAAAGTTGGAAAATTCCTCAGATTAAACACCGAAATATCGCCCAATACCGCCGGCTTATTTAACCCTAATCAAAGGAGTGAGTTTTTGATCATAAGGTGCCACGATTATGGTGTTATTTTGGCTTTCTGCGAATTGTTTTAACACTTCAAGGTATTTCCATGTTAAATATTGACTGGTAAGCTGTCGTGCTATTATTCTTTGTGCTTCCGCTATACCTTCCGCTTCTATCTTCTTCCTCTCCGCTTCAAGCTTCTCCTTTTCAAGAATATATTTCATTCTCTCAGCCTCCTGCTGAGCTATCTGTTTCTGCTCAATCGCGGACAAAAACTTCCTTGGAAATTCCACCTTTCTAACATAAACATCTTTTATCATTATTCTACTCTCTTTTTTCAGGGCTTTTTCAAGTCTGTCTTTTAACAAATTTGAAAAGTTCTCTCTCATCATATATATGTCGCTTGTGTTATAAAGGGATACCGCATCTCTGACCTCCGATCTAACCGACGGGATTATAAATTTTCTCTCAACCGTTTGGGGTAAAGGATAACCGTAGTCTATTAAAAGCTCGGCAGCTTTATCCGGTACTATCGCGTACCTCACTGTAAGTTCAATCTTAACGGGCAATCCATCCTTACTTAAAGCCTCTATCGGATCCAAACCCTCCTCCCCTTTCTCCTTCACGAAATCAAGCGTGAGATTATATATGGGTACGATGGTTATGGTTTGAACCGCTGGAATGAAAAAATGCAAACCAGGTTGAAGCTCGTTTGTATCTATCACTCCAAAGTTTGCCCTAACACCCACTTCCCCAGAATTGACCTGCGCGCATGCTGCAAAGATGACAAATATATATGAAAACCTTTTCATAAGTGGGAATTATCAGGCGGAAAAATTCGTTATAACGCGAATTGCTAAGATGAAGTAAAGACACAGTCGGTGAAGTATCAGCAGCAAAAGGATTTTTTCTTGTAAGGATGACAGGAATAAATAGCTACTACACTTATCCCTTTCTGATATTTTTCCGAATGAGTTGTGGAATTATGCGGCTAACATCAAAGCGGAAGTGTTTCTTATAATGGCACTATTGACACCGAGTAAAGGTAAAGATAGCGATAAGCTGCACAGAGATAAATGACTGCAAAGAAGTAAGTAATACCCTTTTCGCCGTATAATAGATGCATGCCTGTCAAAACGAAAAAGAAAAAGGAAAGAAGAATGGGTAAGGAAATTGGGTAAGAAGGTGATGTGTGGCAGGACGAGATGAGGGTAGTATGGATGCCTGAGGGATAAGGGAGAACCGGCCTGTGCAACATATACGAATCTGGGGATGTGATAGGAGGTGGTGAGGATGTTGTGATAGTTTATACACAACCCTACACCTCTGGGGTAAATCCTGCTGAGACTGCGTGGAGGTATATAACGCAGAGGATTTGATCCCTCTCCTTCAGCGCTTCTAACTTATGAGGATGGACTTGGAGCTTGTAATAAGATTCTAAGACAGATGGATATATTGGCTTAAGAAGTTAAAGGGGAAGTTTTCAACTTTCTTTCCTGAGTTATGCTGAGAGATTTTTCAACTTTATAATAAAAGGTTGTGAGAAGGTTTTATATAAAAACCTTTGGTTGTCAGATGAACGAACTTGACAGCGAAATTATAAGAAACATTTTGGAGGATGAAGGTTTCGTTTATTCTGAAAGTCCGGAGGATGCCGATATAGTTTTAATAAACACCTGTACGGTCAGAGAGAAGGCGGCGAGAAAAGCCAAGCATCTCCTCAGGTATTATAAGAATCGTGGGAAGTTTGTGGGTGTTTTGGGTTGCTTGGCGCAGCAGGAAAAGGAAAATCTTTTAAATTATGGAGCCGATTTGGTGGTCGGAACCCGAGCATACAATGAATTGCCTGAGCTCATACTTTCAACCGAAGCTCCAAAGGTGGTATGCAGCGATATAGGATTGCATTATAGGAAGAACAGGAGGGTGAATGGCTATTCGGCGTATGTTAGCATTCAATACGGTTGTGATAATTTCTGTACATTTTGCGTGGTTCCATACACGAGGGGAAGGGAAATATCAAGACCCGCCCATGAGATAGTTGAAGAAGTTATGCACTTGGATTCTCAGGGTGTGGTTGAAATAACCCTCTTGGGTCAGAATGTAAATAGCTATTTTGATGGGAGGTACGATTTTGCCGATCTTTTAAAGATGTTGGAGGATAGCGTTAGGAATATTAGAAGGATAAGATTTACGAGTCCAAACCCAAGGGATTTTTCATATAAGGTTTTGAAGGTCATAGCGGAGAGTGATATAATAACCGATTGGATACATCTACCTTTACAGGCGGGATCCGACAGGATATTGAGAAAGATGAACAGGGGATACAATAAGTCCGAATACCTTGAACAGGCCATGTTAATAAGGGATATGATGCCCTACGGCAGCATAACCACGGATATAATAGTGGGATTTCCGGGGGAGACCGATGAGGATTTTGAAGAGACCCTTGATGTCGTTAGAAAGGTCAAGTTTGATGGAGCGTATATGTTCGTATATTCGCCGAGACCGAATACGCCGGCGGCTTTTTATAAGGATCAGATAGATGAAGATACGAAGATTCGCAGACAAAGGATACTTATAGATGAGGTTAATAGGAATTCCCTTGAAAGAAGAAAAATCTTCATAGGAAAGGAGGAAGAAGTTCTAATAGATGGTCCAAGCAGGAAGAATCTGAAAGAATCTTCTGGAAAGATGAGAAACGGTTTAACCGTGGTGGTTGAAGGCACATTTAAACCCGGCGAGTTTGTAAAGGTGGTTATAACGGATATAAGCGGATTGACTTTGAAGGCGAAACCTTTAATAGGGGCGTTGGTATAATGATAACACTTTTCAACTCGCTTGATGAAAAGGAGAAAAAGAGAGCGATATATCATACAAGTGTGGGGAATATGGAATTTTTTAGGTTGGCGCTGCTTGGAGATGCTATACTCAATCTATACTTGATAGAAAAATTTTACGATGAAAGGGAGATAGGGAAGCTGCTGTCTGAGTATAAAAGCAACAAGGCCTTAGGGATAGTTGTTGAGAAAACGGGATTATACAGACTGCTCGTTGCCAAAGAAGATTCCATAAGCGAATACACTTACGCGAGTATGTTTGAGGCTATACTCGGTCTTCTTTACGAGCATTATGATTTGAAGGACATATTCAGAAGTCTTGACGAGGAGATATTCCCGATCATGAAAAGTAATTATGATGAGTTTAGAAATTACTGGGAGGAACTCAGGAGCATGGGGGATTTTGATGTTGAATTTGAATCCGTAGGTGAGGAGTATAAGGCGAAGATGCAGCTCAACGGTAAGACTTTCTACGCATTCGCTAAGAACAAGAAGGAAGCGCGGAATAGGTTGGCAAAGGAGGTTCTAAAATACTATGGCAAAGATATTTCATCCTTATAATATTAGCGTGGAGAACTTGGTAAAGTATATCAAAGAGAATAGGGACAATGTCCTATGGGGTACGCTGATAGTGTTGGCGATTGTAGTGGGAGGTGTATGGTACTGGAATAATACGAACAAAACCAAGAACGAGAAAGGTCAAATCAGGTACATACAGGCCGTATTCACGGGTATGCAAAATGAGAATATGCTTTTGTCCGTATTAAGGGATTCAAAGGGTACGGTTTGGGCGGATATGGCAGCGTCGGATTTGGCGGGAAATTATTATATGAAAGGTGATCTGAAAAAGTCCCTTGAGTACTTGGAAGGGGTATCCAAGAAAAACCCGTTTATGAAGGCGTTTTATTATTCCTATATGTACGCCATATACTACGATAGGAAGGATAGGAAAAAGGCTCTGGACATGTTGAAGAAGGCATCAAATATATCGGAGTTTAAGACTCTCAAGGACTTCTTCAAGTTGAAACTGGCTGAAAGACTGATTGAATCGGGAAAATATAAGGAAGCTTACGATATATTGACTTCCTTGTCCCGCGATCCATTTTCCCCATACAAGGATAAGGCTAAATCGCTTTTGAAGGTCGTTCATGCTTTTGTAAGGAGGTAAAGGATGTTTATGGGAACACCTAATTTTACTGAGAAAGCCCGAAGGTTATTGATGATGGCAAGGAGAGAGGCTATGGATTTCAGCCACGATTACATAAGCGCTGAGCATCTATTACTCGCGCTAACCCAGATAACGGATAGCATGGCCGTTCTGATATTGACAAATCTGGGTATTGATACTATGGAACTTAGGGCGGAAGTTGAAAAGAACCTTAGCAAAGGTCCATTGAGACGCACCTATGCCCAGGATATTCCTTTATCCCATTCCGCCAAAAAGGTCATAAATGAGGCTGTGGAAGAAACCAGGAGGATGAATCATCAGGCAGTTGGAACGGAGCATATACTTCTCGGAATCCTCCTTGAAAGAAAATCCATGGCCGCTCAAATATTGGAAAACAAATTCGGTTTGAATCCTCACATAGTTAGAGAGGAGATAAGGAGATTGAGGGAACAGGGCAGAACCGATGACACTTTTACACCTTTCACACCCGCGTTTGAAACCCACTTCGGATATAAACCCGAGCCTCCAAAGAAGAAGAAATCCAGATCCAACACGAGGACACTAAATCAATTCTCAACGGACTTAACCGAATTGGCGAGTCAAGGGAAGTTGGATCCCGTGGTTGGAAGGGAGAGGGAGATTGAAAGGGTTATACATATACTTTCACGAAGAAAGAAAAATAATCCCGTACTTTTGGGGGAGCCTGGGGTTGGTAAAACCGCCATAGTTGAAGGGTTGGCCCAGAGAATCGTAAGGGGTGATGTTCCCGATGAGCTTAAGGATAAAAGGATCTTGGCCCTTGATCTGGCAGGTATAGTCGCCGGCACGAAGTACAGAGGGCAGTTTGAGGAGAGGATAAAGGCGATAATAAACGAGGCGATGAATGCCCCCGATGTCATACTCTTTATAGATGAGCTTCATACCTTGGTTGGGGCGGGAGCCGCGGAGGGGGCTTTGGACGCTGCGAACATATTGAAACCCGCTTTGGCGAGGGGGGAGATTCAAATCATCGGCGCAACCACGGTTGAGGAGTATAAGAAATACATTGAGCATGATGGCGCGCTCGAAAGGAGATTCCAACCCGTTTATGTTGATCCACCCACGGTTGATGAAACCATAGAGATTCTAAAAAAGTTGAAGCAGAGATATGAAGAGTTTCACGGAGTTATATATACGGACGAGGCGTTGGAAGCCGCCGCAAAGCTCTCCGACAGATATATAACGGATAGAAATCTGCCCGATAAAGCCATAGATCTCATGGATGAGGCTGGCGCTGCGGTGAAACTCTCAGCACAGATACCGGACGAGGTTAGAAAGCTGGAAGAGGATCTTGAAAGGATGAGGAGATTGATGGAATTTTCAAGAAGTAGAGGGGATTCCGAATCGGTTAGAAGGTTGCAGATCAAGGAGCAGGAAATTCTGCGCAAGATTGAAGATATAAAGAGGAAGCATAGGCCTGTGGTTACATCCGAGGATATATCCAAGGTCGTAGCCAGATGGACGGGAATACCCGTATCTCAAATCACTTACGATGAATCCAAGAAGCTGTTGAGGCTTGAAGAGGAGATGATGAAAAGGGTCGTCGGACAGGATGAGGCTATATCCGCCCTTGCAAAGGCTATAAGGAGGGCGAGATCTGGAATAAAGGATATAAAGAGGCCTATTGGTAGCTTCGTTTTCTTGGGACCTACGGGTGTCGGAAAAACTGAACTCGCGAAGGCTCTGGCCGAGTTTATGTTCGGAAGTGAAAAGGCTCTGATAAGGGTTGATATGTCCGAGTATATGGAGAGGCACAGCGTATCAAGGCTTATAGGATCCCCACCCGGATATGTCGGTTATGAAGAAGGAGGACAATTGACCGAAGCGGTTAAAAGGAGGCCGTATTCCGTTGTCCTGTTTGATGAGATTGAAAAAGCGCATCCGGAGGTTCTAAATGTACTTTTGCAGGTTCTTGAAGACGGTATATTAACCGATGGTCTTGGAAGAACGGTGAGCTTCAGGAACACCATAATAATTATGACATCAAACATAGGCATCAGAAGGATCAAGGAAGCCAGAAAGATAGGTTTCGCCGTATCCGAAACTCAGGAAGAAAATATGGATTTCAATAGGATGAAGGAGTTCCTTATGGCTGAATTGAAGAAGACTCTACCCCCCGAGTTTATAAACCGCTTGGATGAGATCATAATATTCAGACCTCTGAACAAGGAAGATCTAATTAAGATCGTTGAGATAATGCTAAGGGATCTGAGAAATAGGCTTTCAGAGAGAAACATAACGCTTAAACTGACGAATAAGTTGAAGAAATGGCTCGTTGAAAAGAGCTACGATCCCGAGTATGGGGCGAGACCTTTGAGGAGAATGATAAGGAAATACATTGAAGAACCGCTTTCAGAGGACATAATAGCGGGCAAAATAACCGATAACAGCGATGTTATTGCGGATATAGATATTAAAGAGGAGAAGGTTATATTCAAGCCTTCAAAGGAGTTCGCCGAAGCGAAGTGAATGGGTATATTAAAAGAGCTTCTCCTACGGATTGTGAAGATTTTGCTGATCTCGTAATCCTTTCTGCGCCTTACTTTCCAATACTCTTTGGTGAGAAAATAAGGGAAATATTGCAGAGGTTATTCCGTCGTCCCTCCAATCTTTTCAGTTTTGAGCATACCTATTTTGCGAAAGTTGATGGGAAAATGCGGGTATGATTCTCGGATACGATTGGAAAATAAAGAAACGGGAAAATCTAAGAACAGGTCTTCTGCTGTTTAGGAGCGTGGGCATCAGCATATTAAATAAACTTCCATTGCTGCTGAGATTCAACTCCACGGTTGGAAGTTTATGTGAAGGTGAGTATTATATTAGCAATGTTGCCGTATATCCTCAATACAGGGGTATGGGAATAGGAAAGAGATTACTCCTTGAAGCCGAATATGAGGCGAGAAGATTTAAGGTTGGGAGGATGGTTTTGGATGTTGAGAAAGAGAACATAAGAGCGATAAACTTTTACAGAAGATTGGGCTACGAAATAATCGGAGAATATATCATACCTTTAAAGGGAAGTAAGACTCTGCGCTTTTATAGAATGTCAAAGGATATTTCCAAGAATTAAAACTCCACTATAAATTTTTCCCCAGTATAATTCCCGCTATGCTTAGTCTGGTAATATTCTTTCCTTTGCTCGCATCCTTACCCGTTATGTTTTTTGATCCCAAATGGAACAAAAGGATATGGGTATATGGAACTCTGATAGGGGCACTTGAATTCGTCTTCTCCTTGGCTCTGCTTTATTACTTTGATTTTTCGCGAGTCAGCGAATTTCAGTTAGTTGAGAAATACATTTTCTTGGGTTTGAAAGATGCTCCGTACTTCGTGGGCATTGATGGACTCGCCCTTATCCTAATACTGCTTACCACCTTCCTCACCTTTTTGGGTATAGTTTCCTCTTACAATTATATAAAACATCAAATTCGTGAATATGTGGTGTCAATGCTCGCCCTTGAAACCGCGATGGTGGGCGTATTTTCAAGTTTAAACCTTATACAGTTCTTCATATTCTGGGAGGCACAGCTTATACCCATGTTTATTCTCATAGCCCTATGGGGTCATGAAAACAAGGTATATGCGGCATTTAAGTTCTTAATATACACGGCCTTGGGTTCCGTACCTATGCTCGCCGCCCTCATCTGGATATATCTGAATTTTGGCACATTTGATTACACTTACATAATCCTTCAATCGCCTTCACTCGCTTTGGATGTTCAAAAATGGCTATTCTTGGCTTTTTCCTTGGGTTTTGCGATAAAAGTTCCCATGTTTCCCTTTCACACATGGCTACCCGATGCGCATGTTGAGGCTCCAACCGCCGGCTCGGTTATACTGGCGGGTATCCTTTTGAAGATGGGTATATTCGGCTTCCTGAGGTATTCTCTCCCGATGTTCCCCGATGCTTTTGAAAGTTTCAGAGTGTTGATAGCGGTTCTTTCAATAATAGGGATAATATACGGGGGATTGATGGCATGGGTTCAATCCGATATGAAAAAACTCGTGGCCTATTCATCCGTAGCGCACATGGGATTCGCGATGCTCGGAATAGCGTCGGGGAACCCGATAGGCCTTCAAGGTGCAGTTATAGTGATGATAAGCCATGGATTGGTCACAGGCGCCTTGTTCTTGCTGGTGGGTATGCTTTATGAGAGGAGACATACGAGGCTTATAAGGGAATATTCTGGTATAGGTAAATCCGTTCCTTGGTTCTCCACATTCTTCGTTATAATGGCGCTCGCATCCATAGGCCTTCCGGGACTTTCGGGATTCGTCGGTGAGTTCCTTTGCCTATTAGGAGCCTACCAATACGAGCCTCTGTGGGGTTATCTCGCTGTGCCTGGCGTTATAATAGCGGCGGTATATCTGCTTTCTCTCGTAAAAAGGGTGATCTTCGGGGAGCTTGATAAGGAAAGCGCCCAGATGAAAGACATTTCGGCACGTGAAGCCTTTATACTCTTGGCTATACTCGTATTCGTAATATGGATAGGGATTTATCCTAAAACTTTCCTTGATTTCACAGATGGTGTATCCGAAACCATTTCCACCGTACTTTATATGAAATGACACCTTTTGAGGCGCAGGCTTATATAATTGGGAACATCGTAAAGACGGAAAAGATAAGGATACCTTTGAGTAAATCCTTGGGATATTACGCCGCTGAGCCCGTCGTGTCGGATTACGGAAATATAATCTTGGAAAAAGGGGAAAAGATTGACAGTAGAAGGTTCTTTCTCACATTAAATTCGGGTGTAAAGGAGATCTATGTGCATAGAAAACCAAGAATCCTAGTTGAAATTTCCAGCGAAGATATAAGGAAACTGCTTATGATCATGTTAATTGAGGAAGGATTTGAACTTACGGCCACGAAACCGGATTTTATAATAACCTCAAACAAACCTCAGAAGGCCAGATTCATCGTATCAAATGTGCATCAGAAACCTGCATCCAATCTTTCCTTTTTCGTACTTGAAAGCGGTGTGAGAGGTTTTTTTATTTCGGAGAGCATACGAGATGTCATAGTCTCCTACTACATATACATTCTACCTGCTATAAGATCCTCATTTGGATCATCCACACCCTACCAAAGGAAGATGTACTTACAGTCCGCAAATTCTTATACAAGGCCCCTTGGCGGTAAAAGCATATTCTTACCCGTAAGGATAACCGACGACAGCTTGGTTGAGATACTTTCCGAAGATGAGGAGAATTACCTCATATGCGATGCTTTAATACACATAACACCTGAGCAGTTCAGCATAAATGAAGAAGAAGAGGTAGAGGTTTATCTGATCTGATGAGAAGGCCCATAATCCTCGTAATATCTTCACCTTCGGGTGGAGGAAAAACGACGATAGCAAGGAGATTGGTTGATTTTGGTTTTGTTCATATAACCACCGCGACGACGAGGAAAAGGAGGAGGAACGAAAGGGATGGTATAGATTACCATTTCGTGGATGAGGAAACCTTCAAAAGGTGGATAAGCGAAGGTAGATTATTTGAGTGGGCCAAGATATACGGAAATTATTACGGCGTTCCAAAGGATAGTCTTTATAATGCTCTCAGAAGTGGGAAGAATGCGGTATTGACACTTGATGTTAATGGCAAAAGATCCCTTGAAAAGGTATTTAAAAACGACAGAAATTATAAATTTCGTAGTGTATTCCTCATGCCCCCATCAATTGAGGAATTGAGGAGAAGATTGCTCAGGAGGGGGGACAGCTACGATACGGTGGAAAGAAGAATAAAGGAAGCGGAAAAAGAAATAAAGAATTCCTCAGAGTACGATTTGGTCGTGATAAATGACCGTATTGATAGGGCTGTAAAAAGGATACTCTGTTGGATACTTTGATGCAAACAATTTGCAAGAAGGAAAAGATTATTTCACAATTTCCCGATTAGAATATCAGTATATGCTTATAGATAAGTACGGTAGGAGATTCACCTACCTGCGAATATCCTTGATAGATAGATGCAATCTCAGATGTAGATACTGCTTCCCCATAAACGCAAAGTTCCTTCCTATGGAAAACATTTTAACGGCGGATGAGATCATAAGGTTGGGGAGGATATTTAAAGATTTGGGTATAACTAAGGTCAGATTAACGGGTGGGGAACCTCTGGTTAGAAAGGATTTCGTTGATATAGTTGAAGGATTGCACTCCATAGGCTTTAAGTTAAACATCACAACGAACGGAATACTCTTGGGGAAATACATTGAACATTTAAAGGGAAAGGTGGAGTACATAAACATCAGCATTGATACCTTCTCTCCTGAGAAGTACGCTTTTATAACGAGAAGTACAACCAAGTTCTTCTATACCGTTATGGAAAATCTGGAAAGGGCTTTAAACTCGGGTTTCAAAATGGTTAAAATAAACACCGTCGTCCTCAGGGGATTCAACGACGATGAGATCATGGATTTTGTTGAATTCGTCAAGGATAGACAGGTATCTCTGAGGTTCATAGAATATATGCCTTTTTATGGCAACGAGTGGTCACCCCATAAGTTTGTAAGTATCAATGAGATTAAGAGTAGGATAGAGAAGAAATACAGACTTGAACCTGTAAAGGGTTATTCGGATGTGTCAGTTGATTTTAGGATACCGGGTTTTAAAGGTTTGGTGGGATTCATAGGTTCAATAAGCTCCCCATTTTGTAGGACTTGCAACAGGCTGAGACTGACCGCCGATGGACATTTAAAGCCTTGCCTATTCTCACCTTTTGAAAAGGATTTGAGAAGACTTTTAAGAGGAGGAGCGAGGGATGAGGATATAAAGGAGGAGATAATAAAAGCGGTGTATAACAAACCCTTCGGACATCCGGATGTGGATGCGCTCCTATCCAAGGCGCGGGAGAATAGGGTTATGTTTGCCATAGGAGGTTAAAATATGGTTGATATAACACAAAAAATAAAAACTTTAAGGATTTGCAGGGCGGAGGGTTTTGTGAGGGTTGGGAGTCAGGGGATGGAGGCGTTGAGGAAAGGGAAGGTTGAAAAGGGTGATGTGTTTGAGGTTTCAAGGGTGGCAGGTATAATGGCCGCGAAAAGGACATCCGAGATTTTACCCCTATGTCATAACATACCTTTGCAATATTGCAGCGTAGATTTTGAACTCGTGGAAGACGGCGTTAGGATAGTTTCAGAAGTAAAATCCATATATTTCACTGGGGTTGAGATGGAGGCATTAACGGCCGTTTCCGTGGCAGCCCTAACTCTGTACGATATGTTAAAGCCCATTGAGAAGGATATAGAGATCGGGGGAATAAGGGTGATTGAGAAGAAGGGAGGTAAGAGCGACTTCTACGATAAACCTAAGGATATAAAAGCGGCTGTCATAACGGTATCCGATAGTGTGTATGAGGGTAAGAAGGAGGATAAGAGTGGAAGGTTGATAGTTGATAGGTTGAAGGGTGAAGGGGTGGAGGTTATAGGATACGAGGTGATACCGGATGAGATGGAATCGTTGGAGGAGAAGCTAAAACACTTCATTGAGAGGGGTGCCGATCTCATTCTGACTACGGGGGGAACCGGTTTCAGCCAGAGAGATTACACACCTGAGGCTACCATGAAGATAATAGAGAGGGTAGCGGATGGAATATCCGAATTCATCAGATTTTACGGATTTGAAAGAACACCTTATTCAATGCTTTCAAGGGCAACGGCGGGGATAGTTGGAAAGACCTTGATAATCAACCTTCCGGGTTCAAGGGGAGGAGTCAAAGACGCCTTAAATGCCATATTTCCGTATATATTCCACGCCTTTAGAGTTCTAAGGATAAAGGGAGGGGGTCATGCTGAAAGTGAGTGAGGCCCTTGAAAGGATATGTAAGAGGGCAAAGCCTTTGGGAGTAACGACCGTTCCTTTGGAAGGGAGTCTCGGGCATGTTCTGGCGGAGGATATAGTTGCGAGGTTCAATTTGCCGAATTTTAATCAATCCGCTGTTGATGGGTACGCCGTGGGATCAGAAAGATTTAAGTTTAAACTGTTGGACCTGGAAATAAAGGCAGGGGATGTACCGAACATAACTCTGAACAAGGATGAGGCTGTAAGGATATTTACAGGGGCGATAGTGCCGGATGGAACTTATGCGGTCGTTCCCCAGGAAAATGTTAATGTTTCGGATGGATATTTGGAGATAAATAAGGTGATTTCAAGGAATGAGAATATAAGGTTTGAGGGGGAGGATATAAGTAAAGGCGATGTGGTCTTGGAATCCGGCAAGATCATAACACCTCCAATAGTGGCGCTTCTCGCATCTATGGGGTATTCTCTCGTTAAAGTTTATAAGAAGCCTCGTATAGCCATAATCACCACGGGCAACGAGCTTATCTCCATTAGAAAGGACCCACCCAAAGGTAAAGTCATAGATTCAAACATCTATCAGATGAAAGCGATAGTTCAAGCGTGGGGATTGAATGTGGTTTTTTCCAAAAGGGTACCCGATGATCTGGATAGCATAGTATTGGCTTTGAAGGATGCGTTTTTGGAAGCGGATGTGGTGATAACCTCAGGGGGTATATCCATCGGCGAATATGATTTGATAAGGGAGGCTTTAAAAGCTCTTGGAGTGAGGAAGGATTTCTGGCAGGTTTTACAGAAACCCGGAAAACCCCTGTTCTTCGGTGTGAAAGGTAGGAAACTGTTCTTTGGTCTTCCGGGGAATCCGGTCGCGGTTAGTATATGCATGTACATTTATGTTAGGGCGGCCGTGAGGAAGATGATGGGCTTGGAGTGCGATGTGCTTGATGATTTCATCTACGGTATTCTGTCGGAGGATATAAACAAATCATCCAAGAGGCTTGAATTTATAAGGGCAATTATGAGATACCCTAAGGATAGGAAGTATTTACCTGTGGTTAAACCCATTGAGAAGAGGGGTTCGCATATGCTCACAAGCATGGCCGATGCGAATGCCATATTGATCGCTCCCGAGGGTATAAGTTTCTTAGAGCATTGCGAGGAGGTCAAGGTATTACCTGTAAATTGGTTCGGATTATGAAGGTTAAGGTCCTTTTCTTCGCAAAGGCAAGGGATGTTATTGGTAAAAGGGAGATGTATGTGGATTTTGAGGGGGAAAAGGTTGAAGATTTGATAAGGCATATTATGGTTCATTTCCCAAAACTTGGAAGTTTGAAGTTTTCCGTAGCGGTGAATAGGGAATTCGTTATGCCGGATCACCCGCTTAAAGATGAGGATGAGGTTGCCATAATACCCCCTGTAAGTGGAGGATGAGTATGATAAGGGTTAATGTTGGATACGAATTAAAGAGTTTGGATGAGGTGTTTAACGAGGTTAAAGATAGAGAATGCGGAGCCGTTGTTTTATTCATAGGTACGGCGAGGGATCTATCCGATGGAAAGGAAGTTTTATACTTAGAATACGAGGCTTACGAGGAGATGGCTAAGAAGGAGATAGAAATGATCTGCGAGGATGCTAAGGAAAGGTTCGGATTGAGGAAGATTACGGTCTTACACAAACTCGGAAGGGTTGATCCCGAGGAAATATCGGTTATAGTTGGGGTTTCAAGTAAGCATAGGAAGGAGGGTTTTGAGGGATGTAAGTATATAATGGATAGGATTAAGGAGAGGGTTCCTATATGGAAGAAGGAGGTTTTTAAGGATGGTGAGAGGTGGGTTGAATAGGGTTTTGGTGGTTGGGGCCGGTGCTCTCGGAAGTAATATAGTGCGAGAACTTATTAAAGAGGGGTTTGTCGTAGGTGTTGCAGATGGGGATTTCGTGGAGGAGAGAAACCTCAGCATTCAAAGGGTTTATGATTATAAAGATGTAGGAAAGAAGAAGGTTAAAGCTTTGAAAGAGATGTTTGGGAATCTGAATGTGTATGATACTTTCATAAACCTTGATAATGTGAGGGATATTATGGGCGGATATGATATAGTTGTTGATGCGACGGATAATATGTGGAGCAAGTTTCTTTTGAGTATATACTCCTTGAGGGAGGGAAAAGATTTCGTTTTTGGGGGTCTCAGGGGGAATGAGGGTTTGGCTGGTAAGAATGTGTGTTTGATGTGTAATCTGCCTTATGAGGATTCGGAAAGCTGCGCGGAGACTTTTACAACCTTAGATACCGCTTTGAATGTGGCGAATTTGGAGGTGGAAATGGTAAGACGAATTTCAAGAGGGGATAGGGAGTCGGAGATTCTCTATTATGACTCGGGGGAGATTCTGAGTTTCAGGCCTCTACCCTGTTCGGATAAGCACGAGGATTTTGATATTTTTATATCGCGCCAAAAGGCTGAGGATAGGGGTTATATAATTGTGCATGCGGATGAGGTTGATATTGGAAGCATTCCCATTGATAAACCCATAGCGGTATATTGCGAGTATGGGATAAAGAGTTTTAAGGTTTCAAAGAAACTCAGGGAAATGGGTTATGAATCCTATGCTTTGGAACCCGTTAAAATATGTGGATATACGCATTCCTATTCATAATATCCTTCCTATACTCATCGGTCGGTCATGGAGGTGGAAGCGGTTATTTGGCTATATTCCATTTGTTTGATCTTGATCCCTATATCGCCTCATCAACGGCCTTAATATTAAATTTAGTTGTATCCTCAATAGCATTCTTCAATTATAGGAGATTTTTCAGGTTCTCATACATTTTGCCATTTATAGTTGCGTCAATTCCAGCGGCATATATCGGGGGGAGTATTCAATTTCCCGCGGAATTCATAAGGAAATTGACGGGTATCGTTATATTTGTGGCCGGTATCAGGATGTTCTTTAACTTCACCGTGAAATTTAGACTTGAAAGTTTGGCTTTGTTTCCCCGTATCGCCCTCTGTTCCT
This sequence comes from Caldifarciminota bacterium, assembly GCA_015492295.1. Classification (GTDB taxonomy): domain Bacteria; phylum Hydrothermota; class Hydrothermia; order LBFQ01; family LBFQ01; genus Caldipriscus. Next base: position 1,543 of record WGFI01000087.1, on the reverse strand, counting down.
TTATAGGAGGGGTTCTGGGTTTTTTGGCGGGTGTTATAGGGATAGGTGGGGGAATATTTTTAAGCCCGGTTTTAATATTCTTAGGATACGATGCAAAGGTGGTGGCATCCCTATCGGCATTTTTTATATTTATAAACTCCACGAGTGGCATTATGGCGAGGTTGAAATTCGTCAGTTTGGATCTTTCCCTCGTTATTGGAAGCGTATTTGTGGTTATGATCGGAGGATTTATCGGCTCATATATGGGTTCCCATAAACTCAGCAGTAGAGGTGTGAAGGTACTCTTAGGGATAGTTTTGGTAGTGGCGGGAATTAAGTTGTTCTTATAGATACGATTTTATTCCTACTCCTTTTCCCGCTTACGATTTTCATTCTTGACTTGGGTACTCCTAAATGTTCGGATAAAAGCTCCAACATCTCATCGTTGGCTTTGCCTTCAACCGGGGGAGATTTGACATACACTACGAACATATCTCCCTTAGCAACGACCTTAGAAATCTTAGAATTCGGTTTAACCTGAACCTTGAGCTTCATCGGAAATATTCTAAGGCCGTTATTCACCTCCTTATCACCTTATAAACCCTCTCACCACGCCTTATCATATAAACACCCTTAGGAAGATCTCTGAGATCCTCCTTACCCTCACCCTTCCTTACAAGCCTGCCACTTACAGTATAAACCTCGTACTTGGCCGAGCATATATACCTACGCTTACCTTCATCAATTGAAACTACCCTCGTTGAGCATATCCTAACCAACATCCTCGCAGAACTGTCAATCAGAGTGAAACTGACATTATCAGGTGTAATGTCAAAGGGTAAAACCGTTATTGAGTCGGTTATATCATAGGGATAAAACGCATAAGTTAAGAAATCGTTTATTTTCGGCATGCTGCCATCACAAAACATCAAACTATCCCTGTAAAACATTCTTTCCAACAGATCCATGAATAGTTTCTTTCTTCCAGATTTTATGATTGGATAACGCACTGGATAGACAAATGTGAAAGCAGTATCCATGATACATCCGGATATGTACAATGTGTCATTTGTTTGAGTATAAAAATCTCTGCGGAAGATATTCATATAATCATAGGTATTCGCCCTCTTTATCCCCAGTAAATTCATACTCGTATCAAAAACGGCACCACCACAAGGCACAAATCCAGTACCCTGCCCCATTATACCTATGATCCTATCATCAAAAGGAATAAGCTGTATAACTCCTGAGGGTCGCGGATCAACATAAACCTTCATCCATAACAAGTTCCCAAGTGTGTCCATCTCCCCAGAGATTATATCGTAATGCGAAGTTCCTGAAAGATCATAAGTCCATCCTGTGAAGTATATGTTCCCCCTGCTGTTAATAAACGCATCGGATATTACAAGCTCTCTATCCTGATACTTCCAAGCCTTAGCCCATAACACATTGCCATCGTCATCTATGCGATATATCACAGGATTCTCATACGCTATGAAACGATCAGAATATGTCGTGTCAAATGTGTCAGTTAAACTTATAACTATATACCCCACAGGCATCT
>WGFI01000086.1 GCA_015492295.1 Caldifarciminota bacterium | reverse complement strand
TCGTCATTGATGTTGATGAGGTTGTGAAGAATGTTAAAGATTTGAAGGATGGTGAGATGTACGATATTCTCGGAAGAAGGATAAACCCTTCAAACGCCAAAAAAGGTATATTCTTTATCAGGTACAAAGGAAAGCTCAGAAAGGTGTTGATTAGATAACCACTTTATATTCACAAAAAACTGTTCAATGGTAAAATATCCACCTGTGGAAAAGATATACGATTATAAGCGCTGGGAAAAGAGGCTTTATGATAAGTGGCTGAATAGCGGAGTTTTTAAATCCGATGTTGATAAAGCGAAAAAGGGAAAACCTTTCACCATAATGATGCCTCCCCCAAATATAACCGGAAATATCCATATGGGACATGTTTTGGATAATACGATACAGGATGTTATAGCGAGGTACAAAAGGATGAAGGGCTATGAGGTTCTATGGCAACCGGGAACCGATCATGCGGGAATAGCTACCCAGAATGTCGTTGAGAGGGAGTTGAAAAAGGAAGGTAAGACGAGGTGGGAGATAGGAAGGGAAGAGTTCTTAAATAGGGTTTGGAAATGGAAGGAGAAGTATGGGAATCTAATCATAGAATCCTTAAAAAGGCTCGGAATATCTCCGGATTGGGAGCGCCTTAGATTCACCTTAGATGAAGGTTATAGTGAGGCCGTGATAGAGGCTTTCGTTAGACTTTATGAGGCGGGTTTAATATACAGAGGATACAGACTTATAAACTGGTGCCCGAGATGTGGAACGGCATTAGCTGACGATGAGGTTGAGAGGGAAGAGGAAATGGGGGAACTCTATTTCCTAAAATATCCCATTGTAGATGGGGGATTCATAACGGTCGCCACAACCCGCCCTGAAACTTATCTTGGTGATGTTGCTGTCGCGGTGAATCCTAAGGATGAAAGATACAAGGGTTTGGTTGGGAAAAAGGCTAAGTTGCCCTTTGTAGGTATCCGTAAGGATAATGAGGGTGGAGAAGTATCGCCTGAGATACCTATAATAGCCGATGAAAGTGTGGATATGGAATTCGGAGCAGGCGCAGTTAAGATAACACCTGCTCATGATTTCAACGATTGGGAGATAGGGAATAAGTACGGTTTGCCCAAGGTTCAGGTCATTGACTTCAAGGGAAGGATAAACGAAAATGGGGGAAGGTGGAAAGGGCTTGATAGATACAAAGCTCGTGAGGAGATAGTGAAAGCATTTTCTGAAAATGGTTTGCTTGAAAAAATTGAAAAGCACACATACTCACCCGGGAGATGTTATAGATGTGGAACTATAATAGAACCTCTGCCTTCCCTCCAATGGTTCGTTAAGATGAAGCCCTTAGCCGAAAAGGCCTTGAAAGTGTATGAGGAAGGAAAGCTCAAAATCATACCCGAGATGTTCGGTAAAATATATAGAAATTGGTTGGAAAATGTAAGGGATTGGTGCATATCAAGACAGATATGGTGGGGTCATAGGATTCCTGCCTATTATGGACCTGACGGCGAGGTATTCGTTGGAAGGAGCTATGAGGAGGCTTTAAGTAAGGCTGAGAAACATTATGGACGAAGGGTGGAACTTAAACAAGATGAAGATGTTCTTGATACTTGGTTTTCCTCCTGGCTTTGGCCATTCGCCACTCTCGGTTGGCCAGAAAAGACGGAGTATCTGAGAGTATTCTATCCAACGCACTTCTTACAGTCGGGTTGGGATATATTGTTCTTCTGGGATGCCCGTATGGTTATGGCCGGTCTATTCTTTACAGGGGAAGTTCCATTTAAAGTTTTGTATCTGCATGGTTTGCTTAGGGATAAGTACGGTAGGAAATTTTCAAAGAGCCTTGGTAATTCACCCGATGTTTTTGAACTCTTAGATAAGTACGGCGCTGATGGTCTCAGGTATGGGGTTATGAGTCTGACTCCCGAAGGAAGGGATATAAGATTTGATGAAAATCAGCTGCTTGTTGGAAGGAACTTTGCGAATAAGATGTGGAACATAGCGAGGTTTATAAATATGCATATTCAAGGTGATGTAGAGCTCGGCGAACCGAAGCCGGCGAAAACTTATCACAAGTGGGCGTTGCACATGTTAAAACTCTATACGGAGAAAATAACGAGTAATTTGGAAAATTACGAATTTGATGCTTACGCTGAAAATATATATCACCTGGTCTGGAGCAACATAGCGGACTGGTTGATTGAATCCGCGAAAGTTGATCTAAAAAACGGTGATAAGGAAACTTTGAATCTCCTTTTATATGTTTGGGTCAACGCTTTAAAACTCGTCCATCCTTTGATGCCCTTTATAACAGATGCGATATACGATACCTTACCTTTGAAGAATAAAGAGATCACCCTGATGAAAACCCCTTGGCCGAGTTTGGAATTTGAATTTCCTAAGGAATATGAAGATTTTGAAAATATTAAAGAAGCCGTGGTTGAATTCAGGGCTATAAAGGATATAACGGGTTTAAAGCGGGCTCCTTATAAAGGTGATGTAGATGAAGTTTTCCCGATTCTCGCAGGTGCATTTAGGGGTGATGCGGAAGTATGGGTTAGGATACCTTCAAGGATTGAAGTATATATAGGACTTTCCAAGAAACAGAAAAATAAAGTGATAACCAAACTCACAAAGGAAAAGTCCCAGTTGGAAAACATAATTAGAAGGATAGAGAAAAAGCTCAATTCTGATTTTATCAAAAGAGCACCAGCCGAGATAGTTGAAAAGGAAAAGGAGAAATACGCTCATATCAAAAGGAAGCTTGAAAGCATAAACCAGCAATTGGATACACTTAGGTAAGCTATCATTACCAAACGCGAACGGGCGGTTAATGTCATTTTAAAAGGGCGGGTTTATCATTAGCCTCTTAGTTGCTCCTCCTTTGTAAAGTTTTCAATTAATATATTTAGATTTTGAAGTCCTGAGCTTATCTGATTATACTTTGATTGCGCATTACCAATAAGCTCCGTTTCTAAACCCGATAACATCCTTATTAATTTATCTAAGTTTTTCTGGACTTCTAGAATCTTGAAATGGTTCATAAATATTAAGAGGTGAAAGTGTAGGGTTGTGGGTGAAGTAGGTATAACCTTTCTGTTGAGCATGTATCTAAGGGTTTCTTCACCATCTTGAATTATTTCATAATAAACGCTTTCCGACGGTATGAACATAAAGGCAAAATCAAAAGTCCCGCCATGTGGATTTATATACTTTCGGGAGATCTCATCACACCGTTTTTTCACATCACGGATGAATTCATCCCTATATTTTTTCCTTTCTTTTTCATCTTTCTCGGTTAGCATTTTTTCATAGTTGCTCAGAGGAAACTTTGAATCAATAGGTAAGATCTTGTCCGTATTTGGAAACTTTATAGCAGCATCAACTCTTGCCCCATTCTTTAATTGGAACTGAAACTCGTAGTACGACTTTGGGAGCAAATCCTCTATTAACTTTTCAAGCATGATCTCCCCGACTCTACCTCTGAACTGTTGCCCTTTAAATAGATCTTCAAGCTTCGCTATACTTTTCCCAATATCCAACATCTGCCTCGCTCCTTCCTGAATTTGACCCAAATTTTTTGAAAGTTCCACTATGATATTATTTAAGTTATCAACCCTTTGGTTTGTGTTTCCAGCTATCTCCTGTATTTGACCTAAGTTTTTTGAAAGTTCTATTATGGTGGTGCTTAGGTTATCAATCCTTTGGTTTGTACTCCTGACCATTTGGTTAAACTGTACGAAGAAAAAAAGACTTATGAGCAAACATAAAGCGCCTGCGCCTATAATTATAACCAACAAAACTGCGTTCATAAGCTAGTAATTTTAAAGGGGGATCAGGGATGTATGTATGCAGTAGAAATAAACCCATTGCCAAAATTCAAAGACCAATAAAATAGTAAAAGGAAATAATGGTGATAAGGTAATGAGAACAGAGATTGTGATAGGGTGTTAAGGTCAAGCTAAGCGAGTTAATTAAACATCGTTAGAATAGCACTTTCGCTTACCTTACAGAATAAGCCACGCATTGTTCTAAGGATGTATCGGAAAATATCACCTCTTTTCTTATCGGCCATGTTCTTCTGTCTATTCTTATAATGCGGCATTTATCTTGCGCGGAAATGTATGAGACTATAACTTCCGATGTATCCACACCCCATATAGGATATTCCAAATATGCACAGGTATCCGTCCAGTAGAGCAAACTTACATTATCATAACTAGGAAAATCAGCAATGTATAGATTATATCCACAATAGGTATCCTCACCTGCGTAGGTTACCTTACCGTCTTTAACATCGTATTGGAATAGGAAGCCCCAATTCTGATAAATAAGTGTATCCCGTGAGATAATATAAAAATACAAATAATCTTTATAAACCACCAATGTATCGTTTCCGATGAATCTAGGTATCCCGCAGGTTTCCCAGCAGTCAATTCTTTTTATCGTATCTCCGAGGTTCAGATCGTATAAGAATATGTCATAATATCCGAAATTGCCCGTAAGATAGGCGACATATCTACCATTAGGGCTAACAGCGAGATCCCGAACCTCGGAAGGTATGCAACAATCGGGAAGATAGGCTATTTTAGACAGGTTTGAGCCATCGGGATTGACTATATATAGGAATGCAGAATCATAGTTAGACCTTCTGTAAATAAAATAAACCTTACCCCCATTATAATACGGATAGGCTTCCTGTCCCTCGGTGCCTACCAACTTGGTTAATGTCTTGGTCTTCATATCAAACGCATAAATATCAAGATTCCCACTACTGTAAGCATGAATATATACTGTGGATATATTACTCTGAGGGGGAACCGTATCCTCGGATGGGGGTTCCGTAGGTTGAGGTTTCGTTTCCTCAGGTCCGGGTTTAACCCACTTCTTGCATCCAACGATACTCATTATGAAAACGAGGATTAAACCCTTTACCCTCATAGGAAGATATTATAAACCCGAAAATCGTTCGGAAATATTATGTTGATAGGGGACGGGCTTATGAAGGATGATTTGGGTAATACATCCGGTTTTTGTCCTACTTCTAAAAACTCTCCTCTACCCCATATAAATCACCCCTTAAACTGAAAGCCATCATTTTAGGTTTTACGGTCTTTTATACTCGCAAAATCCAAGTATTACACCAAGAGTTTAAAAGCATCTTTAACGAGGAACTCACTGGCAAAATTCAATGAAGGCGGTTTCCCGCAAATCTTTCAGCCTTATAATATCATACTTATGCAAAGCACATTGACGAAGGAGAATGTTATAAATGTGTTGAAGGAAATATATGACCCGGAGATACCCATAAACATTTGGGATTTAGGTTTGATATACTCGCTTGAAATAGATCCGGAAAAAAAATCCGTTTATATCCTTATGACGGTTACCGCCCCGGGTTGTCCCATAGCGGAGCCATTAGCGGAAACGATTAGGCAAAGACTTTACGATCTCGGCTTTGAAAATGTTGAAGTAGAATTAACCTTTGACCCGCCTTGGACTATGGATCGTATGACGGAGGAAGGAAAGGAAGCTTTAAGGATGATGGGTTATCCAATTTAAGGAGGTGAGAAAATGAAAGGCTTAGGATACATTTTTGATATTGAAAAGTATGAAAGGAAAGTCGGAAATAAGTATAAGGCGATAGTTATCATAGGTAGATATGCGAGATATTTAATGAGAAAGAGCGAGCGAGAAAGAAAGCCTTTGAAAGAGGATCCTGTGATAATTGCTGCTGAGAAGTTTGTGGAGGAGGGAATCCCTTATAAGGAAAGTGAAGAGGGTACTGCTGGGAGTATCAGGTAGCATAGCCGCTTATAAGACGCTGATATTATCCAGGGAGCTTTTTAAGCGGGGTAAGGAGATAAAGGTTATATTAACATCCAAATCTTTGAACTTTATAACCCCTCTGTCATTTCAAGAACTATCAAATTCGGAAGTCTTTACGGATAAGGATTTCTTCCGTAGGAATACTCACATAGAATTGGCAAGGTGGGGTGAAATCTTCTTGGTGGTTCCCGCCACATATAATATCATAGGTAAGGTTGCGAACGGTATAGCGGATGACCTACTTACATCAACCATAGCCTCGTTTAAAGGTAATGTCATCTTCGTTCCCGCTATGCATACGGAAATGTGGAACAATCCCATATTGAAGGATAACATAGAGAGGTTGAAAAGATACGGACATGTCGTGTTTCCAGTTGAGGTTGGACCGCTGGCCAGCGGCGATTATGGTGAAGGTAGGATGGTTGAGGTTGAGGATATACTCAGGTTCATGGAAGATATTGATAAATCTTCAAGCTTCTGGAAAGATAAAAGGGTTATAATAACCTACGGTGGGACTATGGAGAAGATAGACGATGTTAGGGTAATAACCAACCTTTCTTCGGGTAAGATGGGTATAGCTCTATCCTCATTTTTATCCTCTCTCGGTGCCCATGTAATAGCGATAGGTTGCGGGAATGTTGAAGTCGCCCCATCCAAAGAGTTTTATAGGGTATATACCGTTGAAGAACTTTACGATCGCTTGGGATCCTTGGATTACGATTATCTCTTCATGTGCGCAGCGGTTTCGGATTACAAACCCAAGGGGGTCAGAGGGAAAATAAAAAAAGACAAGGATGTACTGACGCTGGAATTGGAAAGAACTATGGACATATTGTCCGAGATATCAAGAAATAAGAAAGGAAAAATAGTAGGGTTTGCTCTTGAAGAGAGAAAAAATCTTGAAGAGGAGGCTTTGAGGAAGCTTAATGAGAAGAACCTTGATTATATAATTGCCAACCCTCTGGAAGTCATAGGCAAGGATCATACGGAGGTCGCTGTATATTCTAGGCAAGGACTTTTGGGAAAGTATGAAGGTACAAAATGGGAAGTTGCAAGGGAAATAATAAAGAGATTAAGTTCGGCGTAGATGCCATGCTTGGAAAGCTCGCAAAGGTTTTAAGATTTTACGGATTTGATACGAGGTACTTTAAGAACGAGAAGGATATAGAAATAGTGGCGTTATGTTTGAGGGAAAACAGGGTGCTTATAACCTCGGATACGGATTTAAATAGATTAGCCAAGGCGTGGAATCTAAAAACCATATACATTGATGCGAATGAGAGGAAGGATCCTTGGGATTTGGCGGAATACATAATTTCAAAGTCAAAGGGGAAACCTAAACCTTTCACGAGATGTCCGAAATGCAATGGAAAATTGAAGATAGTATCCAAGTGGGATATTGAGGGATTCGTTCATCCTTTCGTGTGGAACAAGTTTGAAGAGTTCGCTGTATGCGAGGAGTGCGGCCAGATATATTGGGAGGGAACCCATTACGAGAAAATCATTAAAAAGATGAAGCTATGACTTTTCTGAAAGATTCGGCCATATCTTCCGACGAGGGTATATTTTCAATGTGTTCATATGTGATTCTTAGGTATTCATCGTAATGCGTTAAAACCTCAATTATTTTTTTTGCTATATCTTCGGGTTCATATTCGCACAATGCCACCATATCTCCCCAAACTTCGGAACCCATAACCCCAGTGGCTACAACGGGAGTTCCGCAGCATAAGGATTCAAGCACCGGAAAACCGAGGCCCTCAACTCTTGAAGTTAAAACGAATATTCCAACGGACGAATAAATCTCTTTAAGCTCCCTATCATCCTTCGGATATAGATGCTTGAACCTTATACCCTCCCTTTCAAGGTGAGTATCATAAACATCCGTACCACCTATTAAAACCACTTCAAAATCCAAACCCATATCCCTGAGTAATAAAATACTCCTATAAAAAACCTCCCAACCCTTCCTCTTTTCCTTACGGGGAATATAGGCGATTGTGTTCTTCGTTTTTTTTACATTTGAAGGACAAAACACCCTTTTATCAACACCAGGTGGTATTAGATCCTCGCACGATACTTCCTTACATATGGCGGGATTATAGGTGACCTTCCTTATGGGAAGCAGATAAGAAAACCACGCTAAGAATTTAAACAGTAAATTATCGTAGAATTTGTACTCTAAATCCTGGACGAAGTAAAGCATATTTCCTTTATAGAAAAACCTCAAATATGCGGTAGGGAAGAAATTCGCCACAACAACATCGGGTTCCTCGTTATTAAGATAGAGAATCAACCATAACAGATGGAGAAACCTATTTTTGAAAGGTCCTTCAACCATTTTTATACTCTTGGAAACCTCAAAAGGGGTATCCCCTCTCCCCTTGGGATACGCTATTATCACCTCATACTCTCGCGATAGATGATTGGCTATTTCCAATATCTTCCTAACACCTCCAAAACTACCAAGCGACAGCATCGGGAAGAACACCCTTTTACCTGTAAAGGACATTTATATTTGGCAGTTTCTTACGATCTATAAACTTTATGGGGTTGCCTTTGAGTTCCAACCTGTAAAGGTTATGCAGATAGCATTTCGGTGAGAATACTTCTATGAGATTGTTATTCAATATGAGGATCTCCAAGTTTCTAAGATTGCACACCCAGGAAGCATCCCTTATCAGATTATCCGATAGATCCAAATCCCTAAGGTTTTTAAGATTTTTATAATTGAAGGTTCCCAACTTATTTTTGGACATATCAAGTTCAAGCAGATTCTCCCCTTCTATCTCAGGAGGTTCCTCCATATCCAAGTTCGTCAGCTTCAATATCCTCATGGTTTTTGGTAATAGAATCTTTTGAGGAAACGGTTGCATGTTGCCGCTTTTTATTCTCAAAATCTTCCAGTTCGTACGGCTAATATCCATCATCTCCCCGGAGAGCATATTCAAGGCGTCCTCAACCGAAAACTCCACAAGATTCCTCAAACTTTCCGGAATTTCAGAGAATACGATGTGTTCAATTTTCCTTACCTTCAAAATCCTCAATTTCGTTGATATACCCTTAAAAATATCAATGCTCTTTATGCCTTCTATGACCAATTCTTCAAGGTTTAAACCGTTTAAGAACTCCATACTCGGATACGAATAATTTGGAAACCTTAGCACGAGTTTTTTTAGATTCTTCAGATTTTTTAAAGGTTCCAAATTCAATTCGTGCAGGTTCTCCGATGAAAGCGAGAGTTTTTTCAAATTTTCCAAAGATTGAATCTCATATATGATCCTTTCATCAATGTCCCTCGCTATGATTCTAAGCTTCTTCAAATTTCTCAGATTTGAGATACCTACAAACTTAGCCTCATCCGTCTCTATAACCAAGCTCTCCAAGCTTTCCAAACCTTCTGGTAAAACCACATTTCCGGAGCCTTTGTAAGTTCCAGATTTTAAACCTACCAACTTATAGAATGGATTTATAGCCTCCTCAACCTTCCTTATAAACTCCCTGAAACCATCCTTGAATATCTCCAAGGCGCTTATCCCTCCGAATTCATCATAGGAATACACCTGATCATCAACCAGGATTATGGGTATCTTTCCCTTATTGTCCTTTCCGATATACTTGGGTATCTCCTTTGTTGATAGGAGCTTGAAGATACTCTCGCCGAATCGTATGCTAAACCCATTGTAAGTTCTCAACATATCTTTATGTTCCTTTTGCAGCCTCTTTTCTAAGGATTTTTCTAAGGTTTCTATGCTTTTGTCGGAAGCCTTACGATTGAATTTATAAACCATTCCCTTGTCCCTGAATCTTCTAATCTCATCCTTCACTAATCTTGCTATATCCATAAAGTGGATATTATACCGCAGAAAATCATCTGACTTTGAAATATCTTCTTATATCCATTCTTTGGGAAAGTATGGAGATGATCAGGGGTGTTAGCCAGATTATTGATATATCTGTGGGCTCGTATCCAAAGAATACCCACAAGAAAAACCAAATCTCAGAGATGGCGTATATACCGAAACCTAAGAATCTCATAGCCCACGCCCTATCATAGAAAGATGGTGGAAAAATCAAGGTAACATTGATAACGCTGATGAACATATAGAGTATGTTAAAGAAAGTGCCCACGCGAGATACGCTTGAAGGCTCAATTAGTATCGCCAAGTAATAGGATACGAAGGGTGATATTAGAAGTAGAATGGTCATTAAAGAGGTGTATATCTTTGAGTTCTCGGACCACATATAATAGGCGGATCCCGTAAAAAACATGAGATACGCTCCCAAGTAGAATCCATCCGCTAAGAAATAAAACTCCCTCGGTAAGTTAAAGGAGTTTATCAGAGAGTATATGGATAAACATAAAAATCCTCCGGCCCAGACCTTTTCAAACATCCTACCTTCAAAGAATGTGATAAAAGATGATAGGAGATAAACCAAGGTTCCCATCTCATACACATAATCTTCGCTTAGCTGTCTCATATAAGGCGAGGAAGCCATGGCCATCAGAACGATCAGAGCGTATAAAGATTTTATTATCCTCATCTGAGCACGGCTATACGGGTAAAATCTTTGACCCTTTCGTTTCCCGATTCTGCCTCAATCAATACGATAAATATGCCGTTTGATAGGTAAGATATATCAATCGGTTGGGAGTTGAAGCCAGGAGGCAACTCACCGAGGTTATAGCTTTCAACGAGCTTCCCCGTTGGCGTATATACTTTCAGTTTAACCTTCGCGGATCTCGTGAGTTTAAAGGTTATATACGCTTTCCCCCTACCCCTGTAAGGATTAGGATATACCAGGAGATCCCTTATCCTTAAAGAATCCAAAACGAAGTTTAAATTCCAGACGGAATATCCTCTTATCCCCTTAGCGGAGGATATTGATACACCCACACGATGTACCCCAGGATAACTTGAAAAATCAAAGTCATAATAGGATCTCGCCAATGTATCGTTCAGTATTTCAACCTCCAAAATATCCGTGAATGAATTATCTATAACTATTCTGGGGGGAGAAGCATCCTCACCCGTCGTCCTTATATCAAACCCCTCTTTGCTTATAAACCTAAACTCCGTTCTGACCTTTGTGGGCAATGCGAAACCATCCCTCAACTCCTCCCCCCTATAAAAACCGAAAACCTTAGGCTTATACGAACCTATGGTTGAATCGGCGTACATTATTGGATACAGTCCAGCATAACCTTCATCCCCTTTCCATAGGATTATGCTCGCCTTTTGCCAAGCAGAGGTATCGGAGGTTATATGACCCTTAAAAGGCACCCAGAAATGAACGGTATCCTTTCCGACGAAGCCGTAATATATCACAGGTCTTTCGGTGTAATATGGATATTTAACTGATGTACATGTAAAAGATACCGTCTCAACATCGGGTATATCAAGAACCAGGAGATTTCCGTTATAAGGGGATAATACCCAGTTCTTACTTCCTCGTGTTATAGTATCCGAAACTATATCCTGAACGCTGTCGGGCAATTTCAACATAACAGCGGGATCACCTAAGAGCACATAGTACCTATCGTTCTTTCCAACGAGCGATAGGTATCCGATAGGCGTTTTACCATAAGTGTTCAGGTAGGAATATATACTTCTGGCGTATATAGCATTGTTTCCAGCGTAAGCCAATGCCGTGGTTGATAATACCCCTATGCCCCTATTCCTATAAAGCATCATCTCCTCACCGAGAACATGCACCGGATCCAATCTATCATACGCCCCAACTTTGCAGGAGAGAACGGTTATAAACGCTTCCCTTCCCTGCGTGTTCAACTTATTCACATCGTCAATAGTGAATAATCTTTCATGCGCCATCTGCAACGGATTTCCATGGATAAAGAAGCTCGCCATGAGAACGCCTTGGTTCAATATCTTTATTAGGTCCCTAGTCGCGCTGGGTTTGGTGTATCCTTCAAGAGGATAATTTTGCATTAGAAAAGGTATCGTGTTTATTCTTGGGGTCATCATGGGTCTTACGGTATATAGAACATCGTAAGTATGAAAGGTCTCGCAGGATGATGGATTATCGCTCTTTTCATCGTCCGCCACCATAAGAAGCTTGTACCTCCATGGTCCATCCCTTACGAGACTCTCATACTCAATAACTTTCGTTATGTATTCGTTCAATTCACTCTCGTTCCTAACGGGAATCCTTCCTATGGCTATATCGGAGTAATAGTTCCCATCAAAATCCCCAAAGAAGTCATCGTAGGCCCCGAAATTGTCAAGATTTACGGATAAACTTGAATCTATGGGATAGTACGGTGGAACCTGATCCTCAAAATAATTCTCCGTAAAACCTTTGTAATCATAAGAGCCATCGCCAACAAGAACGACATAAAGGGGTTTATTCGCAGAGCTTCTGAGGTACATGTTCAAAAGGAAATTTCTTATGGATACAGGATCAGGATTACCTAAGGAAAACTGGGTATATATATCTTCCAGATCAACCCATACGACATCGCCTGAAGAGTAAATCCATCTACTTCCGTTAAAAACGGGTAAATGATTCTTACGAAAGTTTAAGAGTTTTAAAAATGTTCCCGAAAATCTTCTCTTCCCTATCGCAACATAATCCGCGGAAATGGAGTATATATCCTTGCTTATGGGTAATATTTCAATACTGACAGGTTTCCTTGCAAAGTTTGAAATGTAAATTCTAGCCCAACCGTTGGATGAATCCCTTATTATCAAGCTACCCGAACTGTAATCATAACTTTCAATTATCTTTGGGGAGTAGGGATCGGTTATATCCCATACGAATACAGGTCTATTACCTTTGAGCTGCAATGAGAAGTTTCCTATATGATTCGTAAAAAGGATCTCCTCGTTGCCATAACTTCCATCGGATATATAGGACACCTCGTAATAATCAAGGTAAAGAGTCTGCGATCCTCCGAACGGTTTGAGGATATAATCAACCGTATTGTTCCGCGATAAGTTGGGAATGCATGAACCTCTTACGAATCTCCTCGGTAATATAAACACAGAATCGCATTTTTGTCCATTTATATTTATAACCACGGAGGCGCCGCTATCCGAAAACTCGCTGTTCGCCAGACGGGTTTTGAAGGATAGGGATGAGAGGAAATCATCCAAGGTGAAATTATATGTGAATTTCTTCTCGGGATCGGAAGGCGTTCTCGTCATCTCCCTACCCACCCAAACCCTACCCTTCTTACCTGGATTGTTTATATTCTCCTCATATCTGAAAAACTTAATAACATCGGCACTCGGTCCTCCCGAATAACTTCTAACGCTTATCCTAAGTCCATCCTCCCCACCCAAACCCAGGAAGTAATAGGTCGTATCCGTATATGGATTTTCAAAATAACTTACGGAATCCCTTATCACCCTAAAACCTTTCTGGGATTCACCCCAGAAGAGTATCCTCTTACCTTCCTCATCAATCCATATAGGAATATCGTATCTATAAGAGTAGGCTGAATCCAATGGGGATCTGAGTGTATCAAGTAGAGCTATCATCTTAAATGAGGATCTTGGGAAATTCTCCAGTTTTATACCGAGCTTCTCTATGTCAGAAAATGGAATCTCGTATATACCGCTTTTTACTATCTTTATTTTAATCCAGACCTCAGCCTTATTGAAAGGATTTTCAGGAACGCTTAGAGTCCTAACCTTTACATTTTCCGTCCATGCGGGATTCGGATTCAATACGGAATGGAGGGCGATAATAGTCCTGAAATCCTTTACATCCTTTGATTTACCCTTAACCTCCGGGAATATGACTCTCACCTCCCCACTCTCATAAACGGTTATCTCTACGTACCTCACTCCGAACATCTCACCTTCCTCATACTCGCACTTTCCGCACCTTACGGAGTAATTCACATTGTAAGGTATCTGAACCTTAAACCTATCAAAAGGTTTCCCCTTCAAATCAACATAAGTTGAAAAATCCGCAATCAGTATTAGCATAGTAATTTTAACTTCCTATGCCCGGTATAGTTGGAAGCCATGTATTCAGTAGGAAGTATATCCTACCTAAGAGAAGTGATATTCTTCCCATGACCGTGTATCCAAAGGAAGCACCGAAGGCTATCATTATGAATATTATTCCCAATCTAACGATGGGTTTCATTATACCTTTGTGCTCCGTTGAGAAGAAGAAATACAAAATTGAGGTTATCACACCGATCACGAATACCCAATTGGAAAAAGTTTCCATAAAGTTCCCACTGACCCATAGGGGAAGAAATGTGGCTTTTATCTGGGGAAGTATGAAGCCCTGGAATGTCGCAGTTAAGCCTATACCCGTGTATATTCCTATGGTGTATGCTAAGGGATAGAGGGCGAGCCATCTTAGGTTCGGGGCGATATATCCGAATATTTCAAGTTTCGTTAATATCATGAGTCCCAATATGAATCCTATGAGCACGGAAAGCTGTCCCCAGGATAGAAAGGCGACCTTATGACCCAGAAGCGTTATCTCACCGAACTTGTATATCATATATTTGGTATCAAGTAATCCGTTCCTTATCTGGGGCCATATAGCCTGCTCTATGGCGTTTATTATACCGTATCCCGCCGATACTCCTACGAATATATGCTCCGCTATCCTATAAAACGGATTTTCTTTAAAAAGTAAGGAAAATATGGCAAAGGTTAAAATCGCTGCTATCCATATACCGACTATATCCCACACACCGTTCATTTTTTCTTCTTTTTGATTCTTTCAACTTCTTTGTATAGGATTTCGTAGTTCTTTTCAAGTGCCTTGACCTTTCCCACAACGGATGAGACATCACCCTTCGCCTTACTCAAATCGTTCCTTAAAGCATTTATCTGTCTCTCCAACTTATCAAGCCTTTCCTCAAACTTCTTGGTATTCTGAGATGCGCATCCTAAGAGAATAAATGCCAAAATAATAAAAAATCTCTTCATAGCCAATCCAGACCTTTATTATTATAAGCGTACAACCAACCCCACATAAGCACCACCACGAAAACCACCAAGGCCCAAAATGCTATGATAGAAATCACCGAGGTGTATGAGACCACCCATGGGAGGAAGAAGGCGATCTCCACATCAAACAGTAAGAACATTATGGCAATCGGGAAGTATCTTATAAAGTATCTTTTTCTCGCGAAATCAAGAGGTTTCTCGCCGGATTCGTAAGGCTCATATTTTTGAGGCTCCGATACGGGACGAGGTCTCAGAAAGAAGTACAATACCAACATACCCGCTATGGCTATAAAACCTAAAATAAGATATATGCTTAAAACAGCAAGATCGGCGAAGAATTTTTCCAAGCTCCCCGGGCAGGATTCGAACCTGCGACCCCCCGGTTAACAGCCGGGTGCTCTACCTACTGAGCTACCGGGGAACAAGTGAATATTATAAGGCGGAAAAATTTTTAAGCGATCTGTGTGGAACCCACTTTTTACCCTTAACGTTCGGAGTGGATTATAGTATATCCTCCATATTTTTTTGAAAATTCTATAAATTTTTTAAACGTTTCATGAACACTTAGCGTTTTCGAGTCTCCTATGGTTATCAGTTTAACCTTAGCCCTCGTCAGAGACACATTCAATCGCCTCGTATCGTTCAAGAAACCTATATCCCGTTTATCGTTTGATCTCACGAAGGATATGATCATTATTTCCTTTTCTCTACCCTGAAATCCATCAACGGTTTTAACTTCCACCGAATGTATCCCACTCCCTTCAAGGAATTTATGTATTAAGCCAATTTGGTCATCGTAGGGTGATATCACTCCTATATGTGAAGGTTTTACTCCCAAGCTCAGTATTTTAACAACTATTTCTTTAACCAATATGGCTTCACCTCGGTTATAGTAGGAGGTTGAACCTCTAAATTGGTTTTCCGGATATTTCCCGCATGTATCAATGAATATTAATGGTTTATCGGGATCAAGTATCACATTATAAGGATATGGAAACCTGGTTATTTTACCTTCATCTATCCCTAAATCTCTCAAAGTGCGATTTTTGATAGTTTCATAGGCTATAAGCTTACCATCATAAAACTCCTCATTTATAAACTCCATTATCTTCTCGTTCATCCTGTATTGAACTCTGAGAATATCCATTATATCATCGCCGTACATTCTGAGCAATCTTTCAAAGAGTGTGATTTGCAGGTATTTATAGGCCTCTTTACTCAGTACGGTTGGTGGGAGTTGTTTATGATCTCCCGCCATTATCCACATCCTCCCTTTAACCATAGGAATCAAACATGAAGGTTCGGTTGATTGGGTGGCCTCATCTATTACCACAATATCAAAAGTAAAATCCGATAATACCTCGCTACCCGCCGTTGAATTTGTGGCACATACGACTTCCGCATTTTTTAATATCCTTTTCACCGCTTTATTTTCAAGTTCTTTTGCCTTATTGAACAAAGAGTTTATTTCCCTCTGAATTTCTATCCACTTAGCCATACTCCTTATGTTATTGGGATGAATACCCCTTACAGGGGTTCCGGTTTTTGCATATCTCATAATTTGTTCATCGGTCAATCCCCTTCTCCACCTCGGCGAAGGTTGAAGATACCTATCCTGCTCTTTCCTCAGGGTATCTATCATCTCGTAAATCTCAAGGGATCTTCTGTAATCCTCCTCGTATTGTAATAGATAGCTCAAAGAATTTTCCACAATTGTCTTTGTTATTCGTGCAGGATTCCCCACCCTTACCACATTTATATTATACTTAACCAACTTCTCCACTAAGTTATCCACAGCCACATTTGAGTCCGCCGTAGCGAGCACTTTCAGACCCGACTTTATATACTGATATATGATCTCTACCAGCGTTGTGGTTTTACCCGTTCCAGGAGGTCCATGTATTAGAAAAATGGGATAAGAAGCCAAAGCCTTATATACAACGATTCGTTGGCTATCATTGAGGGATTTATTTGATATTTCCAACTCTTTTATGGATATTTTTGGCTTTATCTTGCCCAGGAGTAGGGAGGTTAAACTTTCATTATTCCTCAATATCTCTAAAGCATCAAGCATTCTTTGAAATGTTATATCGTTTGCGAATAAATCGATTCTTACCCTTTCACCCAACGCGTAGTTCGGTGGAGGCTTGTTATATGCGACCGTTAAAGAGAATTTTCTCTTCTCTATTACCGTTCCTTGTATTTCATTCCCCTTTGGTTTTCCTTTACTCGCTATTACTAAATCCCCTACATTTATCTGAGTATCAGGAAGGCCATCCTTACGCACATATTTCACTATATATGTACCTCCCAAGCCTCTACCTATAAGCTTTCCCTTTAAATTCAAGATCGCTCTGCCCAATTTTTCCCTTTTCTCACCTGATAGATTCCTTATTTCCCTTCTATGAAAATCCATCTCTGCTTTTCTTTCAAGGAAAATTAATCGCTTGAAGTATGAAAAGTACTCGTCGTACGATTTAAAACTCATATATTACGCTTCCCAAAATTTTTTGGTCTAAACCCTTCTTCATTCAAAACCTTAACATCCTTACCATCTTTATGCTTCAAAACTATAAACCCCTTCCTACTCGCATACCTATCAATGCCTTCCTGTATCCTCATACCAGCTACCGCACCATAAACCTTAAAACCTTCATACTCGTGAAAAACCTTTAAAAACCTCTCCTTCAACTTACTCTCAAAATCATCAACATCGCTCTGTTTAAGCGTAGTTTTCACTTCAACGACTATTACATAATCCCTTCCAACAGCCAAGGCATCAACCTCCATACCTTTTCTTTTCCTCTTATTTTCAAGATAAAATTCCTCAAAACCTAATTCTTTTAAAGCATTTTCCAAACCTTCCCTTATAGTATCCTCCGTATAGTTCTGCCATACTCCGTTCAACTCGCTTATGGCTTTCGTTAGGGCTTTTATTCGTCTATCAGTTTCCTTTAACTGCTTATCAGTTTCTCTCATCTGCTCATCCGTTTTCTTCTGTCTCTCCATAAGTTCCTTCATCTTCTTATCGGTTTCCTCCTGACTTTTCACCAGTTCCTTTATCTTCCTATCAATATCTTTCTTACCTTCCATTAACCTCTCTATTGATATTCTCGTTTCTCTTAAAGCCTCCTTAATCTCCCTCAAACCTTCAAGTATATCTTCTTTCTCCGACATAATTGAGTATTATAAAGCTGAAAAATCCCTCAGCTTAAACCCCTCAGGGTTCAATACTTCAACTTCACCCTTGTCTTTATACCTAAGGACCAACAAACCGTTTTTAATTGCAAACTCATCAACACCTTCCTGAAAGTTTATACCAATAACAACACCATAAACCTTATATCTACCTTTAAACTCAGGAAAGAAACTCAAAAACTCATCCTTCAACTTCTTAACAAATTTCCTAACATGCTCAACCTTTAAAGTGGTTTTAACCTCCATCACTAAAACATAATCCTCACCTACTGCCAATATATCTATCTCCATATGCTTGGAGTTTATCGTGCTCTTGACATTCCTCCTTACAGAGAAGTCTTTAAACCCCAAGGCGTTCAATGTATTTTCAATGTTATCAAAAACTATCTTCTCGCTGAACCTTTTCCATGTGCCGTTTAGGTCGCTTATGGCTCTCGTTAAGGCTTTTATTCGTCTATCGGTTTCTTTTAACCGTTTATCAGTTTCTCTCATCTTCCTATCCGTCTCTTTCATCTGCTCATCCGTCTTTTTCTGGCTTTCCGCGAGTTCCTTTATCTTTTCTTCTAACTCCTTCAAACTTTCCCAAAACTCTTTTCTATAATCCTTGGCCATAGTTGATTATTATAAAGTTGAAAGATCCTTTGGTATAAACCACTCAGGGTTCAATACCTCAACCTCACCCTTATCCTTATACCTGAAAACCAACAAACCGTTCTTAATGACAACTCATAAGCGCTCCCTTGCAATTTCAACCTACAACCTTTATATCTCCGAATGTTCTGGAAAAAATGTATGTTCGTTTAAGTTTAAAGAAACATTCTACCTTAAAATACTTACGATATGCGTCTTTCTGATGTTATAGAGGATTTGCTTTATGGTAAAGATGGGTATTATATGAAAATGGTTTCCATAGGTAAAAAAGGCGATTTCTTTACTGCCCCGCATACGAGTCCTCTCTTTGGTTATACCATAGGTAAATTCTTAAAGGATAGAGGTGTGAAAACGCTCGTTGAGATAGGGGGGGGAGAGGGGTATCTTATGAAGGATTTGCTTGAATTTACCGATATTGAAGGGTTTATATACGAGATAAGCCCAAGGTTAATAGGTATTCAGAAGGAGAATTTAAAGGTTTTTGGAAGTAGATTCAACCACATAAGCGAATATATATACGCTGATGCTTATATACTAAACGAGGTCATTGATGCTTTACCTTTCAACAGGTATATATTTAAGGATGGGAAATGGCGGGAGTATGTGTTTGAAAATGGCAAAGTAAGATTGATTGAAAATTCTCCCGAGGATTTCAACTTACCTGTATTTGAAGGTTTTATTTACGATGAAACCCATAAACTCAATGAGTTTCTATCCAAAATATTTGCAAATACATGCAGGGTTCTTGTAATTGATTATGGCTATGATGAAGAGGAATTTCCTATATTTGCACCTGAGGGAACGATGAGCGGATATTTAAAGCACAAGGTGTATTATGGATTTGAAGCTTTGAAAAATGGTATGGATATAACTCATTTTGTGAATTTTAGTAGGATTAAAAGGTTAGGTTTAGAAAATGGGTTTGAGGTAAAATCGTATATGCCTCAATCTGAATTTTTAATTAAGAATGGAATAATGGAGATTTTCAATTCGCTTGATGAAAAAAAGAAGGAAAAGCTCAGTGGAGGTTTGAAAACTTTACTTTTTCAATTTAAAAATCACAGGGTTATGTACCTTGAAAAGTTTCAACCTTAAAATACACACTCTCGGAGAGGTGCCCGAGCGGCCGAAGGGGCGCGACTGGAAATCGCGCGTCCCCCCAAAAGGGGGACCGAGGGTTCAAATCCCTCCCTCTCCGCTTGAAAAAGTATGTTTTAGGTTATCCTATAAAAGGTGGAAGGATCCTTCTGATATACAAAAAAAGGGGATTCGGTAAGGGATTGTACAATGGATTTGGAGGGAAGTTGGAAGCAGGGGAAAACTCTCAGGATGCTTTGAAAAGAGAGGCATCGGAAGAAATAGGTATATATCCCATATCCTTCCACAGAGTTGCGAGGCTTTATTTTACGGACGATGTAGGAACGGATATGGGAGGGGATGTTTATTTAATCACTCAGTGGTCTGGAAGCATAATTGAGAGCGATGAAGCAAAGCCTGTTTGGTTTGATATGAAGAGTCTTCCCTTTGAATATATGTGGGAAGATGATAAGATTTGGCTTCCCTTAGTGCTTAAAGGTAATAAAATAACCGCTCATTTCCATTTTGATGATCTGCATTCCGATAAACCCAAAATTCTGCGATATAAGGTAATCAAGGGAATATATGAGGAGATTTTCGTAAATTTGTAATTTTTCTCAGATACATACTACCTCCTTATAAACTTCAATACCTTTCCTCTAAACTTCACAAAATACACTCCTCTCGGAAGATCTTTAACACTAACTTTGCCTTTTCCTCTTATCCTCTTTGCCTTAACCAACCTTCCCAAAGCATCATATACCCTTAACTCACCTCTACCTTCTACCCTTATGTAATCCTTACCCACAATTAAACCCTCACCCTCAACAACACCCTCACCTACACCCAAAGGCCTATACTCATACCCCCTCGTTATACCAGAACCACTACCATAACTTATACTCACAGCTATCTCCTTATACCCATTGCCATTTATGTCGTATAACTCCTTCCCTAAGGTTATCCAATCGCTGTTTATAGGCAAGGTA
>WGFI01000085.1 GCA_015492295.1 Caldifarciminota bacterium | reverse complement strand
GTTCATCCCGGTGGTGATCCTGAGGATATAAGGGTTGAGAGTGATGGGGATGTAGTTCAAAGGGGAGATGGTATTTACATTGTCAAGGGGGGTAAGGAGGTTGTAAGGATAAGTGGATTAAAGGCTTATCAAGGAGCTGAGGAAGTTGAGGTTAGGGTGGATGTAAAGGGTAAGGAGGTTAAGTTCATACTTGATGATTGGGATAGAAGGCATACGCTCGTTATTGATCCTGTTGCTACGGCTATACTGGCTTCAAGTGATTGGGATTATGCTTATTCCTTAGCGATAGACAATTCTGGCAATGTGTTTGTTGCTGGTTATACTGGAAATTCCAGCGACTTTGCACCGAGTAGGAATGTGTTTGGAACTACTGGTGGTGGTGACGCCTTTGTGAGCAAGTTAAGCAATGACCTAGGGACGCATATCGCCACTGCTATTCTGACTTCAAACGGTGTTGATTCTGTCTGTTCCATAGCGATAGATGGATCTGGCAATATATTTGTTGCAGGTATCACTTACAATTCCAGTGATTTCGCACCGAGTAGAAATGTATTCGGTACTCCTGGTTGGGCTGATGTTTTTGTGAGTAAATTAAGTAACGACTTAGGGACACATATCGCCACTGCTATTCTGACTTCAAGTAGTTGGGATGGTGCTTATTCCTTAGCGATAGACAACTCTGGTAATGTGTTTGTTGCTGGTATGACTGGGTATTCCAGCAATTTTGCACCGAGTAGAATTGTGTTCGGTACTCTCGGTAGTGTTGACGCCTTTGTGAGTAAGTTAAGCAACGACTTAGGAACGCATATAGCTACTGCTATCCTGACTTCAAGTGGCTGGGATTATGCTTCTTCCTTAGCGATAGATAACTCTGGCAATGTGTTTGTTGCTGGTTATACTGTAAATTCCAGTGATTTTGCACCGAGTAGAAATGTGTTCGGAACCTCTTCTTCTGGATATTATCCAGATGTCTTTGTGAGCAAATTAAGCAACGACTTAGGGACACATATCGCCACTGCTATTCTGACTTCAAGTGATGATGATCATGCTTATTCCTTAGCGATAGACAGTTCTGGCAATGTGTTTGTTGCTGGTTGGACTTGGAATTCCAGCGATTTTGCACCAAGTAGAAATGTGTTCGGTACTACTGGTGGAAATACTGACGCCTTTGTGAGTAGATTACCAAACACTTTGAGCGTTCTGGAAACACTAAAAACTTCAAAATATGCGAATATAAAAATCTCAAATGACACTCTAATATTCAACCTCCCCAACTCCTCCTACTTGGGCTTTGATGTTTATGATGCCTCTGGGAAACTCGTTAAAAGGGTAAGTCTCGGCTATCTGCCTGCTGGAAGGTATGAGTATCCTCTAAACCTATCAAAAGGTGTTTATACGGTTAAGGTTAGGATGGGGGATAGAGTTGAAAGGATTAAAGGGGTTTTTTAACCAAAATACTGCTTTGTTTAACAATTTACTTTCCGTTTAAGACGGAAAACAAATTCTTTGCAAACTACCAAATGTTATGGTTTTTTTCCCTTTAAATTACTATCCCCGGCCCTTATCCTCCACCTGAATAAAGCACCGAATACTTCAACCTTATAATATCTTCTTCTGCCACCGTAGCTCAGTTGGTAGAGCGGCGGTTTCGTAAACCGCAGGTCGGCGGTTCGAGTCCGCCCGGTGGCTTTTAAATAATCGGCATGAAGAATATCTGGGAGGAAGCGTACAGAGAGTTGGAATATACGGTGAAAGCTTTAAAGCCCGTTGAACCGTATGTATATAGAGCGCTGAATATAATAGTTGAAAGTTTAAGTAAAGGTGGAAAGATACTCGCTTGTGGCAACGGTGGGAGCGCATCCGATGCCCAACATTTTGCGGCCGAGATAGTAGGTAAGTTTAAATCTGATAGGTTTGGATTACCTGCGATAGCCCTACCTTCCGACAGCGTTATATTGACCGCCATATCCAACGATTACGGATATGAAAATGTTTTTCTAAGGCAGGTTGAGGCTCTGGGAAAGCCGGGTGATGTCCTTTTAGCAATATCAACATCGGGGAAATCCAAAAGCGTAAATAACGCCGTTGAATTTGCGCATAAGTTTGGAATAAAAACTGTCTATTTAACGGGGGCGGAGAATCCAACCGTGAAAGACCTAAACTACATAGATGTCCTTATAAAGGTGCCTTCAAACTCAACCCAGAGAATTCAAGAGATGCATAGATTTATATTGCATGTTATAGCGGAAGGCATAGATAGTATAAAGATAGCATAGGATGGTAAAGGTACTTACCATAGCAGGTTCGGACAGTGGAGGATGTTCGGGAATTCAAGCGGATTTAAAGACTTTCAACGCATTCGGCGTTTTTGGAGTCAGCGTGATAACATCAATAACCTCACAAAATACTATGGACATATATGATATTTACGATATTCCTCCGGAGCAGGTCTTAAACCAGATCAGAGCCGTATGCGATGATATGGATATAAGTGCCACTAAGGTGGGTATGCTTTCCAATGAAGGTATAGTCTTGGCGGTTTCGGAGGGTATTTTGAGTTATAGGCTTAAAAATGTCGTCGTTGATACGGTTTTAAAATCAAAAACGGGTAAGTATCTATTGAAGTATGATGCTGTTGAAACATTGAAGACGAATCTGTTTCCCTTGGCTTATTTGATAACTCCCAACATACCAGAGGCGGAGATCCTTACAAATAGGAGAATATCAAGCCTTAGAGATATGAAGGAGGCCGCGAAATACCTTATGGATTTCGGATCGGCGAATGTCCTCGTGAAAGGGGGGCATCTTGAAGGAAAGTTCGCCATAGATATACTTTACAACGGTAGCGAATTTTATGAATTCGGAGCCGATAAGGTGGATTATGAGGTTAGAGGGACGGGTTGCACCCACTCCTCCGCTATAGCATCCATGCTCGCTCGTGGATATGACCTAATAACATCCATAGATGTGGCAAAGAAGTATATTACGGAGGCTATAATGAATGCGGTAAGCGTTGGGAAGGGATACAGGTGTTTAAACCATTCCGCTCTAAAAAATTTTTCACCTTTATAATACCTTCTTACACATCGCGGGGTGGAGGAGTCTGGTACCTCGCCGGGCTCATAACCCGGAGGTCGCGGGTTCAAATCCCGCCCCCGCAATTTTTTCAGCCTTATTATTCCCACCAATGAAAGCTCGTTATATAGACTTGGAAGGAGGCACCGTTGAAGAAGTCCTGACGAAGTTCCTTGAAGAGAATTCACTGGAGCTTAAAGATATAAGGTATAAGGTGCTAAGGTTCCCCGTAGGGGAACAGAAGGCAAAAGTTAGGATTTTCTTAGACACGGAGGACTTTGATATACTTGATGAAATCTCCCGTGAGTTTTTACACCGTTTGGGTGTAAAGGGCAGCGTGGATATAGATGTGGATGAGGAAGGCAGGTACTATGTGAATTTTGATATTCAGGAACTTGATAGTACCCTCATAGGAAATCGCGGTAGAACTCTAAAAGCACTGAACTATCTCCTCAAATCCATAGTCAATAAGCGTAAGCCCACGATAAAGGTAAATTTTGACATAGCGCATTACCGCAGAAGGAGGATAGGGAGAGCGATAAACAAAGCAAAGGCGTTGCTTCAAATAATGAAGCAGCAGGGAAAGGAGGAGATCGTCTATGATGCCCCTATAATGCCCGAGGAGGTTCAGCATGTCAAGAAATTTCTAAAATCTTACGGATATACACTTGAAAGATTGAGAATCAGGGATAAAAGTATAAGATCCAAGACCGGTGAGCCAGTTTATATTATCAAACCCATCGGAAAGTGAAGGAATTTTCACCTACGGCGGTAATCTTAGGTTGTTTGTTGAGTATAGTTTTCGGTGTATCTAACGCCTATCTGGCATTAAAGGCTGGAATGACGGTATCGGCCTCCATACCCGCTGCTGTGGGTGCTTTGGCTATATTTTCGGTGTTTTATAAGAAGGGAACGATACTTGAAGGAAACATAGTTCAAACCGTATCATCCGCGGGAGAATCCTTGGCGGCCGCTCTGGCATTTACCCTTCCGGCATTTTATATACTTTCAATATCCTTCCATCCTTACAGCATCGGATTTTTGGTTTTCGTAGGAGGTGTTATAGGAGTGTTAGCAGGTATGGTTTTTAGGAAAGAGTTGGTTGAGGATGAGAGTTTGCCTTTCCCGGAGGGTAAAGCCTGCGCCGTTGTTTTAAAGAGTAAAGAGATAGAAGGGGGAAAACTGGTTTTGTTCGGGGCAATTTCAGGAGCGATAATAAGAATATTTCAATCCATAGGTTTGATATCCCAATCCGTATCTTTCTCGGTTTTTAATAAGGTTTTCGCCTTTGAACTCTCACCAGCGGTAATAGGTGCAGGTGCAATAATAGGTTTCAGAACTTCCCTTTTAGTTGCCGCCGGTGGATTGGCCGGATGGTGGATATTTATGGATTTCTTTCAGGGAACACCCGAAGAGATATGGAGTAATTATATAAGGTTTATCGGCGCCGGTGCTGTTCTGGTTGGTGGGATAATAGAGTTTCTCAAAGTGATTTGGAAGATCGCAAAGTTTTTAAAAGGTGGCAGGATATATCTCGTTTTAGTTGCGGGTATAATTTTGGGAATCTTCGCAGGGGCGATAATTCGGGAATTGGGGATATTTGGGGGATTACTTGGAGCCATATTCGGAATAATATTCGCGTACGTGTCCGCAAGTACAACGGCGATCGTAGGATCATCTTCAAACCCCATATCCGGCATGACCATAGCATCTCTGGTTATAATAGCATTGGTGTTCAAATTCTTGGGTTATGAGAATATGGTTTCCGTTCTGGCGTTTGCGAGTGTCGTAGCCTCATCCGCAGCCATAGCAGGCGATACCATTCAGGATTTGAAAACCGGTTATATAGTTGGCGCAACACCCAAGTACCAATACATAGGTGAGATTTTGGGTGTGGGTGTTTCCTTCCTGTTAATCACATGGGTCATATCATTACTCGGAAGTATATACGGTTTTGGAAGTGAGAATCTCCCTTCCCCTCAGGGCGTGCTGATAGGTACGATAACGGACGGTATATTCAAGGGGAACATAGACTGGAATCTTATAAATCTGGGAGGGGCTTTCGCTTTGGTTATATTTTTACTTGGGATCCCGGTTTTACCCGTGGCCGTTGGTCTCTATTTGCCTTTGCATTTATCGGGGGGATTGTTGCTTGGAGGCGTATTGGCTAAGATTCTCGGTGGTGAAAAGGAGAATGTTTTTCCCTCTGGCGTCATCGCGGGTGATGGTATAACGAGTATAGTATTCGCCATAGGTATAGGTTTTCTCGGATGGAAGTTCGGAAAACCCAGCGATATGACATCAATAATAACTTTTCTGATAACATCCCTAACCTTTATAATAGCGTGGAAGTTTTTAAAGCGGTAAGTTGATGGAACTACAACTATCATCTTCGCCGAGTCTATTCTAATACATTCGGTTATCTTGAATGAGGTTAATTCAATAGGGATCTCACGCATTCATCGGGTGATGAAGGAACATCAGCGGAAAGTTTATAATAAACATCCCAAATTGTATTTTTTGAAATGTTCCAAAAATTCAAATCTGATGGGATATAAAAAGAAGGAAAGATGTAAATATTCTTGTTTCCCTCTTTCAAAAGTTTATATCCGATTTTGTATGTTCCCGGTTGCGAGACCTCTTTAAGGAGTTCCGTTCCTCCTACTATATGATTATATTCTTCGTAAGCATAAACCCATTCGATCTCAACTTTAACACCTCTCGCCTTACCCATTTCCAAAACGGAAAGATAAAAAAGTATTTCATCATTTTCAAAACCTAAGAATTCTAAATACGCTTTTGTATCGTTTTCTATTCTTATACTTCTTTCCGCAGGTTCTATCTTCTCAATATATGTATCATCGGAAAATAGAAATATAAACTTATACCAGAACGGTGAATGTAAAATGATTCCCGGGCCATCAATCACACCTGTCTTTTCTTTCATAAAACCTACAACTTTCCCTTTTTCTATCTCAAATTCAATCTCCTTTTTATATTCAATTTCAAACTCTTTTTTATTTAAAACATGTATTTTTGTCTTTATATCCCGAAATCTTGTTGAGACCGGGTGTCTATAAATTAAAATCCTTCCAACTTCAAT
>WGFI01000084.1 GCA_015492295.1 Caldifarciminota bacterium | reverse complement strand
GTTTATGGGAATTACGCTGTATAAATCACTGCTTCTATAAGATCCTCCTGGCATTATATATGCCCCACGGGAAAGCAATGCGCCTGTACTTAAATCATAAATATTTATCTTCCCTTCCGCCTCATTGCCAGAGCAATTCTCATCGTTTCCAGAAGCTATAACGCGATTTCCCATAACTATCACATCGTAAAAGTTGGCACCAAAATATTCATCCCATACGCAAAACCACGATCCCGCCTTCCTTTCGGCATTCCACCATAGAACATTGAAGGATGTGTCCAGTTTCATTAGAAGGGCGTAGCGAGGCGATGTAGAATTGGAAGCTGTTGCTCCAACCAACAAAAGATGCCCATCAGGAGATTTTATAAGATTGTGTGCGGCATTCCACCAGCTTAAAACACGAATATCCCTCTCTTTGAGTATATTCCCATCCATATCAACCCTCATAAGATGTAAATATGATCCGTATGCCCCAACGATTATGAATGTACTGTCTGGAAGGTCTTCCACTTGAAAACCGTAGGCGTAGCTTCCCGATGAGAAGGTCTTACACCACATCCTCAGCCCGTACAACTTAATCGGTAAAGCCAAAAAGAGAGATGTGCATATATATATATATATATGCAATTATCCCTCTCATAGGGCGTATATTATAAAGCGGTAAAATGAATAGTTTATCAAACTTCAAAAGTGTGGTTTTTTCGCTGTTAAGGCTTTTATTCTAAGGCTGTCCCTCTCGTATTCATCCGCAGAAACCGGCACATAGTCATCAGGATAACGGGTCGTGAAGGCATAGCGGGTTAGGGATCTGGCGTCCTTTATGGTGTCAGGGACTCTGATGTTTCCCCTTTCAAGCAATCCTATCAACTTCGCTATGTTGTGCGTACGGAACTCCCTACTCGGCACTCTCAAATCGTAAAAGACCAGAACGGCTTTAAGGCTCTTTTCAACCGCCTGCTGGATATGGTATGCTGCACCGTCGTAATTTTCATTATCCCCCAAAATTTTTGATACTTCCAGATCCCTCTCGGCGAAATCAAGCCACTCTTTTGCCCACTCTCTTCTCATAGATCGTTATCCCCTCCTTGTGGATGTCGTAATACACGAGATCCCACCTCTCCCTTAACTCCTCAAACCTTTTTGGGCTTTGAACGATTATATCAATCTCGGCGAGACTGTACAGTCTGGCTTTTAAAAGTGCTGCGGATATTCTACCCCATAACTTTCTCCTCTCCTCAGGTCTAACCCCTTCTTTAAGCACGAGGATATCGTAATCGCTGTCCTCCTTGTAGTCCCCCCTCGCCCTTGAACCAAAGAGAATTATCTTATCTGGATCTATTTCCCTAACGATAATCTCAACGATTTTGCGAAGTATCGGATCCTTTTCAAGTATCCCCTTTCCTCCCTTCACTACCTTTATTCTAAGGCCGTACCTTCTATTATCCCCTTAGCCCATTCATAAACCTTCAACGCTATATCATAGGCTTCCTCATACTCCTCTCGCGACACTGGTACATACGGATAAGGATATCTAACCTCAAAGGCGTACCGTGTGAGATCAGTGGCTTTAAGTATTTCCTCCGGCAAACTTATGTCGGATTTTTTGAGAACATTTAGCAAATCACCTATTACATGTTACATGGGTTTTAAATTTCCGCAAAGGGATGTCAATATCATAGTGTATTATTAGTGCTTTCAAGGATTTTTCAACGGCCTGTTGCAGGTGATAAGCGGCATAATCGTATTCTCCCACTCCTGCCCCTGCTCTTGCCATAACTATATCTTTATAGGCGAACTCAAGCCACCTTCTTGAATCTTCTGTCATATATAACAACTCCCTCTTTCACTACCCAGTAGTAAAGCGAATACTTGAAAGAGGAGAAATCTTTAAATCTTTCATAATCTTCCACCACTATATCCACCCCAGCCATATCAAAGATCCCTTCATCTAAGAACTTCCTCTCCAAATATCCGCTCAATCTTCGTCCCTCTTTTGAACTAACGCTTTTTTTAAGCACGAGAATATCATAATCGCTGTCCTCCTTGTAGTCCTCCCTCGCCCTTGAACCGAAAAGGATTATCTTGTCCGGGTCTATCTCCCTAACGATAACATCAACGATTCTACGGAGAATTGAATCCTTTTTAAGTATCCCCTTTCCTTCCTTCATTACCTTTATTCTAAGGCTGTCCTTTCAACTATATCTTTCGCCCATTTATGAACCTTTATGGCGATTTTATATGCTCTTTCATAATCCTCTTCCGAAACATGTAAATAATCATCAGAATAACGGGTTGTAAAGGCGTACTCTGTCAAATATGAGCTTTCACGAACAAAAGCCGGAATTTCAACTCCAATATCTTCAAGCACAAATAAAAGCTTTTCTATTGAATGCGTTCTGATATTTACCTTTCTCCCCAGCAAACAGATTATAACAGCTTTCAACGACTTTTCCACTGCCTGCTGCAAATGATAAAGAGCATAGTTATATCTTTTTCTTTCGCTTGCACCTTCCGCCACATCAAGATCCCCTTCCGCGAATTCAAGCCACCTCAGTGCGTCCTCTTTCCTTGTCATAAATCACCTTCCCTTCTATCTTTATATCGTAGTAAATCAGATACCACTTTTGTGAAAGCTCTTCGTATCTTTGAGGATCCTGAACTACAACATCTATGTCAGCATACCTATATATGCCCTCATCAAGCAACCTCATACGTACTTTTGCCTGTATTTCCCTCCTCTCCTCCGGTCTAACTCCCTCTTTAAGCACGAGAATATCATAATCGCTGTCCTCCTTGTAGTCCCCCCTCGCCCTTGAACCAAAGAGGATTATCTTATCCGGGTCTATCTCCTTAACGATTACTTCAATAATTCTACGGAGTATCGGATCCTTTTCAAGTATCCCCTTTCCTCCCTTCATTACCCCTATTCTAAGGCTGATATTACCCTATATATCTCGCCACCAAATACTTAAACAACCCATCGCTAGTAATATCTTTGATCTCCAATATACGAAAGCCTGCAGCTTTTACGATTTCATGAGTATTACGATTTATGTGTTCTTCCATTATCCATACGCTTAAAGGATTGAGCATGTCAAATACTCTACCCTTCCAACCTCTCGGACGAACATGCTCCAACATATATAAAAAACCGCCTTTTCTCAAAATCCTCTTTATCTCATCCAGACCTCGCAAGGGATCCTTGACGGAACAGAAAACTAAGGTTGATACAACGGCGTCAAAACTATCATCTCCAAAGGGTAAAGAAAGTACATCTCCGACCACCAAATTATATTTACCCTTGGATCTGGCTTTATGAAGCATATTCGGACTTATATCCACGGCTACTATGAACTTATCATCGGGATAAAATCTAAAATTTACACCTGTGCCCGCTCCAACTTCTAAGATTCTACTCCCTTTGATTTCATTCCAAAGGTGTTCCCTCCATTTTTGCAGGATTTTTCTTTCAATAGGATACATCAGAAAATCGTATATGGAAGATAGTTGGTCAAATGTAATAAGCATCATCTCCTCCTTCTGGGTTTCATCTGCCTTTTAAGAGATGTCCATAACCAATCAAGAATTATGTGCAAAGTATCGGCAAACAATACGCCTAACAAAAATGGCCAGATGTATGGATTGTTGAATAGCAGTGAAGGTTTCAATGTGGGTGGAGATAAACCCGTATTATACAGCGCACCAGTTATAAGGAACCACAAAAGCGAAAATATCAAGAATATGTATCCGAATCTTGTGATTATACCTACGATCGGAATATGCGATATTCCCCTGTGAGGTATCACTAAGGAATACGGCCACCATATAAAGGACAGCTTTCCCCATCTTTTAACGGGCCTTGAATATCTTAGATCCAGATCCGGTGAGAACCAGAATGTGGCTACGATGCTTCCGGAACAGAAGGCCAGTATTTCAAATAAATCAAAACCATAATAATAACCTGCGATACCAATTGCAGCCGTTGATACCAGATTTACCCTATCGTGCGTTTTTCCTGATGGCATTTAAATGTTCCCTTAGGGTTGCGGATCTATATTTCGCGGCCCTGGTTATGGATACATCTATCTCGGATATTATAAGCTCCTCTTTAAATACGCTTCCCTGAGTTTTCACCTCACCATCCCCCATGATAACCCTTGATGCTCCAAAGAATATGATACCATCCTCAACCCCAACCCTATTGGCGTATATCGTGGGTATTCCGAAGAAGAGAGAAGGTATGGATGCTATTTCGTGCCAAACTTCTATGGCAGTACGGGACACAACTACACGCAAAGGGTTGTTTGCTATAAGCACGATCGCGTCGGTATCGGTATAACTTAAATAGCCATCCAAGTGCCACGCATCTTCGCATATAAGTATTCCGAATTTTCCCAAATTACTGTCAATTGGCCTGAATTCCCATCCCTGCGCAAAAAACCTGCTTTCATCAAACATACCATAGGTGGGTAGATAAACCTTTCTATGCACCCCTTTAAGTTCTCCGTTCTCTATGAAGAAAGCCGCGTTATAAAACATATCCCTTTCTTCAAGGATTCCTCCGAGAATCACACTTATACCTTTACTCGCTTCCAACAACCTTTGAAATACATCATCGTTGAATCTGATTGAAACCAAGGGAGTTATCCAACCCGTAAGATAACCCGTTAAACTCAACTCCGGGAAAACCAAGAGTTCAACCCCCTTATCTTTCGCCAAGTTTATATACTTTATATGTTTTTGGAGATTTGAATCCACATCCAAAAGTTTGGGACTTATCTGCGCTATTCCCACCTTCAAACCGTTTATTTTATAGGCGTTATTATTATCCTCTTCCTGCCATCTGTACCTATTATTATCCTCCCCTTTCCGCTGAACCTCCTTCCATCAATTGTATAAAACACATCGTTTTTATCTCTCCTTCTTACAACGCGCGATTCTTTATTTATCAGGGCGCCGATCGGGGCCTTGGAGAAGAAGAGATCCATATCGCCTTCCCTACCATCGGCCCACACCGCATATATATAGAAGCTGTCCGCGTAAATCGTATGATAATCCCCCATAAAGTCATTTCCATAGAACACAGTATCGGTTATTCTGATGGATGGACTCCATGTCCTGCCGGAGTCCAACGATACCTGATATCTAACTGACCACAAACTTGAAGATGAGGTTGGCCAGCTCCCCGTGCTATAATAGAATACATGGAGATTTCCATAAGGGTCAAATTCAACCCAAGATTTACACTGCCCCCCTGCTACGGAATCGTTTATCCTTATAGGTCCATTCCAAGAACTTCCCCCATCGTAGGAATACATGCCCAGTATATCCCAGGTTCCGTTTCTATCATCAACCCATGAAACGAATATGACATCTTCACCGTACACGCTTATTGAAGGTATGGGTGCCCTATCCCCGTACCCCGAGGAATAGCTTACATAGTTCAACAATCTTGCCGATGTCCAAGTTGCCCCCTTATCCGTTGATTTTCGGTAATATATACCGTATCCTGAAACATAAGCGAGATGCAGAACACCCGAAGGGGATATGTCCAAAGCGGTTATACCCGTGCTTGAAGTTATTCTGAACCTCTGCCAGGTCATTCCTCCGTCAAAGGATCTCGCGAGTTTCAAACCCGGACTACTCCCTCCAAATTCCTGCCATACCACATAAAGTGTATCACCACGAGCGACCATCCAAGGCTTATCAACATCCCCACCCGTTGATGGATCCGTAACGAACGAGGTATCTATCCATGTCATTCCTCCATCAATTGATAGGTAATGCTTTATGTAAGCGGTATTGAACTGTACTATCATGTGTAATCTCCCAAGATGATCAACCACTATTACGGGATCCGTATGCCAGATTATACCCGTTGAGTTGTCCCTGAAATTGTAATTCGGTTCAAAACTCGCTCCACCGTCTATGGATCTACCGAACGGTATGGCGGGATAGGATGACCTCTCGGCTATATTGCACACGGCGAAAATGCTGTCACCATACACAGCAAACGACGATTCCCCTTGATTTAAGGTTATTGAAGGGTCATCCGAAATTCTGACATTGGGCATAAAGGGATAGTCGGATAGTACAAGTATTAACATCACTTGACCTCCATTTTCGTTATGCTTATCTCGTAATCGGCCAGATTTTGGATTATGACTATTGAATTGGGGGATCTTCCACCTGTAAGCGAATAAGGGAAATTGCTTGAATATATGACTTCACCATCCTTTGGATTCAATGTTATCGTCGTATCTCCATCTATGAAGAGTCTCCTATAAGCGTATATATAGAGCCCATCCTTCCTTTTCCATAAAACCTGTAATCCTATCTCTCCATGAGCCGAGATTCTCACCTCCTTTACAGGCCTTTCCCTCTCAATGACATACTTCTCCAAAGGCTGCAACGAAAACGCTACCAAGTACAACATCCTTAGTATTTTAAGGCCGTTTAATTATCCTTAGCGATGTATATACACCTTGTGCAGTCTATCGTTAAACTTTAAGAAGTATATTCCCCTTGGCAGCCTTACGAAAGCTTCCTTCTCAACCTTTCCGTTTCTGAACAACCTACCCGATACGGTATATATGCTATAATTCCCTTTACCCCTTATAAAGATTCCATCCGAAAGAATACTGATGTTTGACAGATAATCTGCCTCCGATATACCGATAGACGAGCATATCTGCGAAACCGTTAATGTGGATGTCGCGGTGTCCAGTGTGCTGAGGGTCGTGTATGTGAAACTTATAGGTGTGTATCCCGATGTTATGGAAAGACTCACTGGGTAAGTTGAAGGGGTGTAAGTCGGTGGAGGATACAACCCACAGGTTCTTCCCGAGGTATCCATTTTCGCTATGATCATCTCCCAATTCCCCGTAAAGGACTTTGTCCTTCCTACCACTATATAGCCGGTATCCGGCGTTTTAACAACATCAAGGAACTCATCGTAATCCGCTCCTCCATAGGTCTTAAACCAAATTATATTTCCGAGCGTGTCTATCTTCATCATAAAAGCATCGTATCCACCCGAACCGTAGGAGGCGGTCCTCCCAACCACAATATAATATCCCGGGGTGAAATCCTCTATTATAGCACCCAGCAGTTCATTGTTTGTTCCTTGAATACAATTCGCTCTAATTACATTTAAAGCGGTGTCCAAGATAGCAAAACCCGCATCTACATTGGAAGTACCGGCATTACATTCAATCAGGAGCAGTATCCTACCATCCGGCAGTCTAACTATGCCCTTTCCACCAACGGAAGTTATAGCAGGTCTTATGTTAAAAGATGTGTATAGAGCTTTTCCCCAGAGTATATTACCGAGGGTATCAAACGCCCATACCTTTATGCGAACATTATCGGGATAATCGT
Source organism: Caldifarciminota bacterium (assembly GCA_015492295.1). GTDB lineage: Bacteria > Hydrothermota > Hydrothermia > LBFQ01 > LBFQ01 > Caldipriscus. The sequence continues at coordinate 10,226 of WGFI01000084.1, read as the reverse complement.
TTCCACCGAAAGCATATATCAGGTTATTGTTTATGGGTATTACGCTGGATATTGGACTGTTCGGAAAGGATCCCCCCGACATTATATACGCTCCACGGAAAAGTGGAGAACCCGTGCTTAAATCAAAAATGCTTATCTTTCCTTCCGCCTCGTTACCCGCGCAATGTTCATCATCACCGACAGCTATTACACGGTTTCCTACGACCGTGACATCAAAAAAGTCAGCCGCATAATAAGGAGGACTGCAAGACCAACTTCCCGCCTTCCTTTCGGCATCCCACCATAGAACATTGAAGGATGTGTCCAGTTTGATCAGGAAAGCATAGCGTGGAGATGTATCGCTGGATGCAGCCGTCCCTACCATCAGAAGATTCCCATCGGGGGACTTTATAAGGCCGTGCGCAGCATTCCACCAACCCAGAACACGAACATCCTTCTCTTTGAGTACATTGCCGTTAATATCAATTTTCATAAGGTGCAGATTGGATCCATTCGCTCCAACTATCGCGAATGTTCCATCCGGTAGATCCTCTATCTGATAGCCATAGACATACGCCGCTGAGGAGAGAACCTTATACCAGGTATCCAGAGCGTACAAATTGTTTAATAGTGCCAATGAAAGAGAGACCGTTGCATATATATATATGCAATTCTCCCTTTCATGGTGTGAATATTATAAAGGGGTAAAATAAGTTTGTGGGGAATTTTTGAAAAATGCTCAAAATATTTGAAACTTATGGAAAGTTTTCAACACTTGACAAAGGGGGTGATTTTGGACATAATTGAATGGTTGCTTTAAGGGCACCAAAAACCAAAAGAAGGTAGAATTATGAGAAGAGTTCTTAATCTCCAAAAAACTGCACATGCACAAACTAACAGTATATTCCCTATAAGCCTAAGTAGCAGCCACATGAGCTGCTGCAACGGTAAATGCACCACCAAATAATAAAAGGAGGTAAGAGTATGAAAAGGGTGTTAAATTTGCAAAGGTTGATAAAAAGGTTGAGGAAGAGGTTAAAGAGGGGTATATTCCCCGTAAGCGCGGCGAGCAGCTTCAAGAGTTGTTGCGGATGTCCAAAGGGAGGTTGAGGTATGAAGAAGTCAATCCTATCCCTTCAAAAGATCAAGAGTAAGATAAAATCTTGGTTGATAGCTCATAGTTCAACCAGCAGTTGGAAAGATTGTTGCTATGGGAAGTCTAAGGGATAGAAGATGGCTTGAAAGATTCTCATTCGCCCTCACGGATCCCCTGTTCTATGAGCCGTTTGATGTAAAGTACAAACACAAAGACGAGTTTATAAATGTCGTCAAGGATATATTTCCGCCATCCTGGACGATTAAAAGGGAAGGTTTATGGGTGTATGTTGAGCCTCCGAATTATGAGTATCCTGCGCAAGGTTGGAAGATACATATATCCGCGACGCCTGAAAATGTCCTACGGGTTTTAAAAAAATCTTCAAGGATATTGAAGGAGAATTCTACGGCCTTCAAATTCATAGTAGATTATTACATATTCACTTTGATAAACGATAAGAGTTGGCCGAGGGGAGGGTCAGGAAAGTTCATAACCGTTTATCCAAAAAATAACGAACACTTCAAGAGGATCATTGAAGAGCTTTACATAGCGCTGAAAGATGAAAAAGGACCATACATACTATCGGATAACAGATACAAAGACTGTAAGGTCTTGTATTACCGTTATGGTGGGATTAAAAGGATGCTTAAAACGAATGTATTGGGTATAAAAGAGCCCGTGATAATTTCGCCCGATGGAAAACCTTATCCCGATGAAAGGAAACCTTATTATGAACTTCCACCCTGGGTTGAGGAGATATTCCCCGATGATGACGAGGAAGTTTCGGATGAGATATTGCTTAACGGAGGAAAGTATTTGGTTGAGGAGGCTTTACACTTCTCAAACAGCGGTGGAGTTTATTTGGCGAGAGATATATCAGATGGAAGGAAGGTCGTTATAAAGGAAGCGAGACCCTTTACAGCATACACATCAAGAGGTGAGGATGCCGTTGAGAGATTAAAGAGGGAATTCTTGATACTCAAAGATATTGAGCACTTAGGGATTGCACCAAAACCTATTGAGATATTCAAAGATTGGGAACATCATTTCCTAGTTGAGGAATATATAGACGGTAAGGATTTAAGGATCGTATCGCTTGAAAACTCGCCTTTACTTAGACAAAATCCCACAAAGGAACTGAGTGAAAGATTCCTTGGCATCTTCTCAAAAATATTCGTACGGATTTCAAGCTTCCTCAAAGAGTTCCATAACATGGGTTATGTCTTTGGGGATATTTCGCCGAGAAACATAATGATAACCGAGGATTTCAATGTTAAGATCGTGGATTTTGAGAGCGCCTTTAAGGTCGGAGATAAACCCATATACCTATCAACTCCTGGATTTTCATCGGGAGAGTTCAGCGCCGAGGGGGATCTAAAAACCTTAGGAACCATAATGATGTACTTCCTCTTTCCTATACTCGCCATGAGGGATATAAAGGAGGATATATTTGATGCTCCTCTAAGTGAAATGATAAACGATTTGGGTTGGCCTTCGGAAATAGCGGAACTCATAAGGGATGTGCATAGTGGGAAGGCGAAATACGATGAAATCTCCTATGTTCTTAAAGGAGCGGAGGTGGAAAGGAATCCGCATTTCAGGGTTGATAGGATCACGAACGATGAGATTAAAAGCCTGATGGATGGGATTTACGAATTTCTGATAAAGAACATGAGATACGAGGGTGAAATCCTCATACCCACGGATCCCTTCGCGTACATAACCAACACCCTGAGCTTGGGTTTTGGAGCCTCCGGAATCCTGTATTCTATAAAGAAATCGGGTTATGATGTTCCTAAGAAGGCTTTAATATGGTTTGAAAACAGATTGAGATCCTTAAACCGGGAGGATTTTCCACCAGGTATATTGACGGGTTTGGCGGGAATTTCCTGGTGCTCATGGGAACTGGGTTATTACGATTTTTCAGAAAGTTTATTAAATATGGCCAACGAGCATAGCCTCCTATACGAACATCCATCATATTATTATGGTTCGGCGGGTGTGGGACTTGCTAACCTTTTCCTATACACCAAGACGAATAAACAACCCTACCTTGATAAGGCCTTGGAAATCGCTAAGAATTTGATAGAATCAAGCATTGAGGATGAGAACGGGGTGCATTGGGAAACCGAAGGAAAAACATACATAGGTTTTGGGTATGGTCAAAGTGGCGTAGCATTGTTCCTGTTGAGATTGTATCAGATCACGGGAGATGAAAGGTTCTTAGAGGTGGGATATAAGGCTTTGATGTATGACATAAGAAGCGGTGAGGAGTTAGAAGATGGAGTTATAACCTTTAAGGAGTTCGTAGGAGATGCGACATTTGAATCTTATTTGGAAGTTGGAACGGCTGGTATATTGAAGGTTGCTTTGAGATACGGTTATGATGATGTGGAATCTTTGATTAAAGATGTATCCCGTAAATATGCCGTATTCCCCACACTCATATTCGGTTTATCTGGATTACTTGATGCCCTTATAGATGTGAAGATATACAGAAATTATGAGGAAGACGATATGCTACTTAAACCCATAACAGGTATAAGAAGACTCTTTACCATTGAAAAGGATGGGATATGTTTTCCCGGAGAGGGGTTGTACAGGGTATCTTGCGATTACGCGTCGGGAATGGCGGGTATCCTCAGAACTCTAAGTAGATTAACCTATTTGGATATGGGGGATTTTACACTTGACGAAATGGAGGGTAAGAATGCTGGGATTTTGGAGGCTAATAAAGGGGTTTAGAATTGAATTTGTTATATTGATATTTGCAAACACATTTTTATATTCGGTGGAGGCGATAGTACATCCTTTATTGGTAAAATCCTTGTTTGATGAGGCGATAATAAAGGGGAACTTTAAATTATTCGTAATTATTTCCCTGTTATATCTGATTCTCGCGCTTTTATTGATTTCACTTGGACATATACTCTCATTGTGGCAGAAAAAACTTGAAAACAGAATAACCGAAAAGGTTTCATCCGATATGCTTGCGAATTATTATAAAAAGGACTATTCGTATATACTGTCCAAGGGGGAAGGTTTCTTTATAAGCAGGATATACAACGACATGAACGAAGGGGTTATCCCCTTGATAGATAGCACGATATTTATAATCAGCCGAAGCTTTCAATTCTTGTCCTTCTTATGCGTTATGCTTTATATAAGTTGGGCGGCGACTCTCGCGCTTGCCATTGTAATACCACCGGTTATGTATATATCCAGTCGCATAGCCTTAAAGATAGAGGAGACATCAAAGATTGAAAGGGCATCGGAAGGGGTTTTTATGGATGTACTCGTGAAATCCTTAAAATCCTTTAAAGTTGTGTATATTTTCAATCTGTTAAGCAAACTGCTGAAAGTTTATAGGGATACTTTGCGGAAATTCCTCAAAGATAGCTACGATGTCCATAAATCGTTGCAGATGTTCTTATCTATAAACGATCTGCTTATGAACATAAACACCTCCGTATCCATGGTGATAGCCGGATATTTCGTCTTCATAGGGAAAATAACCTTCGGAGGGTATCTGGCATTTGTAAATACCTTTTGGAGATCCGTCTCTTCAATTATGGACATCACATCCAAATTCGGGGAGATGAAAAGATATACGGCCGTCATCTCAAAGCTTAGGGAGTTTGAGGATGAGGGGTTGCATAGACCCTTACCATTGAAAGATAATATAACCCTCCAAAATGTTGAATTCTCCTATGGAAACGGTTATAAGGTATTTGAAGATCTGAGTTTAAACATAAATCCAAGAGAGAAGGTTCTTATCGTAGGTCCCAACGGTTCAGGAAAGACAACTCTCGCAAACCTAATTTCCGGTTTTCTCAGGCCAACGAAAGGGGATATATACATACATTCCCGTAGAATTTCATCAATAACCCTACCTTATGAATTTCCTCCCATTAAGATAAAAGAGATGATCAAGGATGAAAAACTCCTAAGAGATTTGGGAATATACGAATTTAAAGATAAGTATCCTTATGAACTTTCCTCCGGGCAGAGACAGAGACTCGCCATAGCACTTACACTTTCAAAAGATGCGGATATATACATATTTGACGAACCCTTAGCAAACATAGATAAGGAGAGCAAAGAAGGTATTATGAACCTCATACTTGACAGAACCGAGAACTCAACGCTTATAGTTATAATGCACAATGCGGATGGATTTAAAGAGAATTTTGATAGGATAATAGAATTGAAAAAGGAGGTAAGAGTATGATGTGGTTAATACTCTCTTATACATTATCCGGCAAGGTTGTAGATTCTCAAAGCGGTGAGCCTATGCCCTACGCTATCGTGATTCTGTACTCCCTCCCGGATACGCTTAGGGTGGGAGGAGAGTACGCCGATAAAGAAGGTAGGTTCGTGATAAGAAATATAAAGGAAGGCGAGTATGTACTTTCGGTGGATTTCATAGGATATAAGAGGATATTCGTCGGGCCTATCGCTATACGAAAGGATACGAGCATAGGGGATATAAGGTTATCTCCTCAACCTATAAAGGTCGGCGAGATAGTTTCGGAAGCGGAACCTGAGAGGATAATTTACAAACCGGATAGGAAGGTAATTACGCCCTCTTCCGATGTTATATCCAAAGGTGGGAACGCTGCGGAGGCTTTAAAAGGGGTTCCCGGTGTTGAGGTTGATGCTTTTGGAAATGTAAGTATAAGGGGAAGTGGTAAATATATCCTTTTCGTTGATGGACATCCAACAGATTTGACATTGAAGGATATACCCGCCTCGCAGGTGGAAAAAATAGAAATCATAACGAATCCCGGTGCGGAGTACGATGCGGAGGGCAGCGCCATAATAAATGTAATATTGAGAAGGAGAACGGAAAGCGGTTATTTCGTTTCAACCAATTTCAACGCATCAAACCATGGAACCTTAAAGGGAGATGTTTCGGCATCCCTATCGCTGAATGGAATTTCGTATTTTATAAACTTGTGGGGATATAGTGAGCATAAAATCTTTTCGGGGTATGAGAGGTACATATTTGGTAATAGCGATAGTTTGAATATGGATGTATATTGGGATCAGTGGTATAAGGGGGCTAAGGCATCCGCAGGGGTGCAAACGAGGGATGTGAAGTTTGAGGTTGGAGCGAGGTATGGAGGATATGGGAACTATATTGAAACGGAAAGAAATGGTATAGAAAACGGTAAGTTCTTTGAATATGTGAAAAATATGAGCAAAGGTCTGTTTTCCTCCCTCCTTATCTCAAAGGGAATCGCTTCGGGTATTTTAAACTTTGAGGGATACGGATACTACTCCTTGGGGGGTAATGGGGAACTCGTGGATACCACGGAAGGGTACGGAATGAAATCTAACAATTTCACAGGGGGATATGAAGGCTATATATCGCTTAGGTATTCCATAGGGGGTGTATCCGCAGGATCAAAATTCCTGACATCAAGCGATTGGTTTAAGAACACGACATCCAAAATAGGCACGATTTCTTTCCCGGATATACCTGAGCAATATCTACCGTACAAAGAGAACATATACGCCGCTTTCATAACCTTCTCATCAAAAGTATCGCTGATCAATTACAAGGTAGGTCTGAGATCGGAATTCACCGACAGAAAGGTTGATACTATTGTGCTGAGGTTTCTTGATGTTTTCCCCTCATTCCACATATCCACAAACATTTACAATGCTTCCATCTTTCTATCGTTCAGTAGGCGTATATGGAGACCACCATCCTATATGATATATCCGATATACATACCTCAGAATTCAAAGTTGGTTCAGGTGGGAAGTCCCGAACTCCTTCCGGAATATTACTACAATTTCCAGATAGGCGCCAGTAAAGTTATAGGGCCCGCTATGGTTGGATTGGAAGGTTATTACGATATAACCCAGAATATACAGGATGTTAGAGAAGGTAGATTTGAAAATTACGATGTAAGTCTGTATAAGTACATATCAACTGAGAGTTATGGCAAAAAGTATGGAGCGGAACTGTCAATTCAACTTTCCCCTTTGAGGTTTATCAATCTTGCGGGAGCCTTATCTTATATGCGATATTCCTATGAGGATGTGCATTCGGACTATTTACAATCGTACGTAAGTCTTTCATTATCCGTGGCCTTTACGCAACTACAAATAAGATACTTTTATGCCAGTACTTATAGGCTCATATGGGGCGATCTCGCACCGATTAGATATGTAGATATAGGTATAAACGCCAACATAAGGGGGATAAACATCTATGCGGGTATGAGCGATCCATTCCTCGGTTTTAGGGAGGATTTGAAGGTTTATGGTGATGGGATCCGTAGGCACAAGTATATCGGATACGATAAACCGGTTATATCACTTATGGTTTCGTATAACATAAGTAGGAACTTTAAGGAGAGTAAAATCAAGGAGGTGGAGGAGATGAATGTTGAGGGTGAGAGGTTTTTGATAAAATGACACTCCTCCTGCTTTAGCAGAGGAAGTATCTCACTCCATCAAGGGCGTGTCGGTCCATCTACGGGGAATTCAAATCTCCCCCGATACTTTCTGCTCCCTTTTTGTGTGGGAGGCTCATCACTCCTTTGCCTTTTCTTTAATGAGTTCCTTTAATTCCTAACAAGGACAGGCTTTCGTCTTTTGGGTATCTAGTTTTCTCCCTCTTTTTAACTCCAATTCATCCGGTGAGATAAGTGGGTAGGAAAATTTATAGCGTAATGTTCCTAACTCATTATCGTATTATGAGTTTGGATTTATAAACTTTATCTCCTATCCTAAGTCTCAGTATATATACGCCTCTCGGTAGGTTCATAGGATAGCGATATTCTCCTGGTAAGAGGTATCCTGCGGATTTTGTGAAAACCTTTCTTCCGCTATAAGTGTAAATATCAAACCCGACATAAGAGGGTTTTGAGAGATTTATAGTTATTTCCGAACCGTTAAATGAGAAAGGTTTGACCTCTTTAACCCTCTTTATATTTTCATTTACACCGACCAAACATCCGGGTGAAACCTTTATTATGAAGCCTTCATGATAGTCCCCGTAAATGCCGAGTCTAACATAAGGTTGAGGATATGAGGATGTATCCACTGAATTAACAAATCCTCCTCCCACTATGAGGGTATCACCTTTGTATAAGAGGATGTTAGCCCTATCTCTACCGTCTCCAGTTATAGTTGATGCCCCTATACAGGTGCTCAGATCCTTACTAAGGCCTATAACCACCGCATCCCTGGCCGTATCACCCGGGGCTACATCGCATCTGGGACAGTAGGAACCGCCTATGCTAACATCACCCGTGGTCGCACCTATGAATAAAGTATCCCCTTTTAGCTTCATTACCTTCCCAAAAGTTAGTATATCCCCACCCGGCGAAGCGATGAATGTCATAGCTAGAACACTTCTTAAATCCGGTGTTGTTTTGATGATCACGATATCGTAATCCCCTCCCGGCGTTCCTATTATGTTCCTGGGCAATCCTCCCCCAAAACTCAAAGCGTTCTGAACATATCCGGCGATATAAATGTATCCCGAATCATCCGATATTATGTTGTTTGAATAGTCAAAACCCGTATCGGCGAAGATAACACCGTTGATTATACTGTCCAAACTCAGATTGACCCTAACAGCGTAAATGTCCCTATCCGCAAGAGATCCGAAGGTTGTATCCCTGGGTAAATCGTACGAGGAGTAAGTCGTGGCCACTATATAGAATGAATTGTTGGCCTTTATGAAGTCCTTGGCAACATCCTCATTTGAACCGCAGATCAGCGTGGAAGTTATATAGTTCAACGAGAAGTCAAGTTTGGTTATGAATATATCCCCATATCCGCATCCCCCTCCCAATAGGGTTTTACTTAAACCAAAATCGTAGTATCTGTAAGTTACTCCGAGAACATAAGCATTACCCACGCTGTCAGAAATTATATCAACCGCATAATCATCATCCGAACTCGCCAGGATAACCGTCCTTATATGACTATCAAGGTTGGATGAGAGCTTGGTTATGAACGCATCAACGAACAGAGATGAAGTTGTTCCATAAACCGTCCTTGAAGGTGCAAAGTCCAGAGAATTCGTATATCCTATGATTATAACATTACCGAAAGGATCTTTCCTGATCTTTGTCCCTATATCGTGTCTGCTTCCGGCTATTATAGCTACGGATATAACCGAATCCATATCCGGACTGAGCTTTACGGCGAATGCAGATAATGCCGTATCCGTGGGATTCCCAAACACATTGTTCGGTGGGATGAAGGTTGAAGGATCCAGAGTGTATCCAGTTGCATATACATATCCGCTATCATCTATGAATACATCATAAACCCAATCAAAACTTCCACTGCTGAGTATGAATGTGGGATCTATAACGAGGGAACGGTTTTTATCGTAGCCCCTCAGTATAAAACTTATCCTATTATCTTCTATCTTTGCCTTGATGCCGATCTCCTCACTTCCCTGATAAGCCCTGAAATCCTTTATAGTGAAAACCTCCTTATGATCCCTGTAAATCTTTATGCAACCATCATCTTCTTTCAGGTATCCCCCCTCTACGCTCATCTTTATCTTTCTCGGGTCGTATCCCTTCCTCACATAGAAGTAGAATTCAAGTTTGTTATCGGATAAACCGTTTAGGATGAAGTCTATACCGGGATAAAGGTCTTTCAGTTTAACCGATCCGTATCCTGTGAAATGGATCGTTCTTTCAGGGCCAAAGTAATGTATCTTGGAACCTACGGGATTTAAGCCGATGATCTTAGGCAGAGAAGAGTTCGGAAACTTGATAACGATCCCTTTCACCCATATCTCATTGTTCCTTATGATCACCTCACCGCTTACGCTCCTCCATATATCTCCTTCCTGTATGAACATATTTTTTACATTCAAAAGCGACATTATCCATATCATCCTTTCACCTCCTTTTTACCAGTTTGGATTACCATCCTTATCCAGTTTCAAAAGGCAGGTTTTGTTGTAAGTTCCCTTTTGATCGGGCATTTCACATGTGCTAACCAAGATTATATCGCCATCAGGCATAACCTCCGAACCGAAAGCCTCTTGATAAGGACCCCAGATGTATTCCCTGAGTATCTCAACATTTCCAGAATCATCAAACTTCGCAGCGGTTATACAGAAACATGTTGATGAGTATCCGAATGCGAAGTACTTTCCATC
>WGFI01000083.1 GCA_015492295.1 Caldifarciminota bacterium | reverse complement strand
CAAGGGATTTAAGTCGCAAACTTAAAAAGGTTGATATGTACGATTATTATTTGAAGAATGTGATGAGGATAGGGAAAGATAAAGATCTCATTCGTGGTCTTTTCAGTGATGTATATGAGTTGCTACATCTCGGTGGATATTACAGGGAATTACGGGATAAAAAGGCAATAGACAGCGGATTTGAAAAAGTTGAGAAGATGATCCGTATAGTTGAAAAGCATATAAACGGACAACCTTAAAATATAAATCTTATGCCGAAGGTTAAGGTTCCAGAAACACCGAAGGAGAGGCTTGAACTGGCTAAGAGATATTTAAGAAGCGCTAAGAAAGAATTAAAACTGGCAAGATACGATAAAAAACAGGTATATACGCTGATGTGAAATATGTCTCAGGGGCATCGGGAAAGGCATATCTATCTGCACTTGAAGCTCTAAAATCTTTATTTCTTTGGGAAGGTTTGCTTTCATATAAAGAATATGTATGACCTGTATCTCAGCAAGGTTTTAAGGATAGAAAAAATAGAGATGTTGAGGTTTATAAGATACTTCACCTCGTGAGGATATTATAGGGAATTGCAGGATAAAAAAGCAATAGACAGCGGATTAGAGAAGGTTGAAGAAATAATCCGCATAGTTGAGAAGCATATAAACGAGCAGACTTAAAATATAAAATTTATGGTAGGTGTTAAAGCTTCTAAAAATATTTAAAGAATGCTGACCCCCATAGAAAGATCTTAGTCATACCCTCACTTTTTCTTTAAGGACCTTGGCCCATTCATCCTCTTCCTCATCCAAAAAACATCCATAATCCAAAGACATCTTTAAGTTGTGGGGTATCCGTAATAGGGGTACGACCCTACTTTTCAGTTTCCATACAGATTTTTTCCTATTCTTTGACTTAGGGAATATGACATTTTGGAAATGATACAAGGCATCAAGGGATTTGAAGACCTTTACGAAGGCATACCCAACGAGTATCTTCTTCCTCCTCTCAGGTGGCGTTATCTTCTTAGCACCCTCATAAAGTGCCAATTCACCAGAAAAGTTTATCCATCTCTTTTCACCCTTCACCTTGTCCATAATCCACCAGAAATATTCAAATCCTTTCAACTCATCAGGCGTATCAAACGGTGTCCCATCTATGTACCTCTTTACTATGCGATAGTTTGTGTATAGTACCCTTATCTTCGGATTTATTTTGTAATTCTCCTTTTCCAGTAGGTCTTTTCCGACCAAGAAACTCTGGAATATCTTCGTTAGAACCCATCGGTAATTGTCCCCAACCTCCTTGTAAGTCTTCTCTACCAGATATAAACTTGATAAATTCTTCTCAAATAAAGACTTATACAACTCTAAAACTGTCGTTGTACTAAACAAGCGCAGTTCTCCTAATTTCTTTAAATGATCATTCATCTCCTCCAAAAACTTCAACTTCCCACTAAAAATTTGATACATCAATACCTTAAAGTAATATAGCGCTTTGTCAGCTTTGTTAATTATTCCTTTAAGTTTCAATTGTTCTCGTGCAGGTTTCGCTTTCATTCTTGATATGTCCATCAAAAGGGAATTCCTGCAAATCTCATCAATATCACATCTATCCAATAGACTTTCCGCAAAATTCATATACCCATAAAAATTCACAAAGACCTTTAATTTTGACTTTATAGGAACCAAACCTGTGCTGATAATATCATCCATAAGATCAATATCCAATGTGAGCATCGCTAATAATATCCCATAATCCGCTATTTCCTCGTCAATTTCACCACCGCGCTGTATAAATTGCTTGAATCTGGTCTTTGCGAGTTTCAACTCGTTTCGGTATATAAGCATTGCAAGTAGATCCTTAAAAGCACATTTATCATTTGTCCTCAGAAACTTATTCGTAATTCTTTCCAAATCTTCTACCATATATCCTGTATTTTAAGGCAGAATGTTGAAACATTTGCTTTCTTCTGAATTAGAATTATCTAATCATCTTCCTTACCTCTCCTTCTCCAAATACAACAAAGTATATTCCTTTCCTTGTAGGTTTGAAGTCTCTATAATCACCTTTGTATATCATCGTTCCACTTATGGTGTATATTTCTACATGAGTATAAGGTTTTGAGTATTTTGTTTCCCTCGCTCTCACAAGTGTTCCACATCCACCTTCATTTGAGGAAGCATCTATTACCGTAACCATAGGATAAAGATATGTTCCTCCTACTGCAACTATCTCAACACACCCATCACCATCTACATCTCCAATGCTGAAGGACTTTAAGGGTAAGGGGACAGAATCCTCTTGCCACAGCAATGTACCAGATGAAGATAAAACATTGATGAAGAAAGCATTATTAATTATAATTTCAAGTCCTGGTGATGGGTCAATGTCAGCCAAAACTATATATTCTGGTTCAAAATTAAACCTTCCTCCAATATTGTAAGACCAAAGGGGTGCTCTATCCGTTCCACGTAAAGCATAAACTATACCATCTTCACTATTAACAACTACCTCAACATAACCATCATTATTTATATCTCCTATCACAGGAGAGGAATACACACCTGCAAGCGCTGTATAAGACCATAAGGGTGATCCATTTGTTCCCCGTAAGGCATAGATTTTACTATCCCAACTACCAACAACAATTTCAATGTTTTCATCGTTATTTATATCTCCTATTGCAGGGGAGGAATTCACATATCCACCTGTTGTATAATACCAAATCAAAGATCCATCTGTACCTCGTAAAGCATAGACTTTGCCGTCATTACTACCCACAACAACTTCTATTTGCCCATCGCTGTTTATGTCTCCTATCGCAGGGGAAGACTCTATACTGTTCCCTGTCGTAAAAGCCCAAAGAAGTGACCCATCTGTTCCCCGTAAAGCATAAACAGTGCTATCATAGCTTCCCACAATTACCTCAATATTTCCATCGCCGTTTATATCCCCTATTGCAGGTGAAGAAAGCTTTCGGTGTCCCGTTCTATAAGACCAAAGTATGGAACCATCTGAACCCCGTATAGCATAAACATTGGAATCCACACAGCCCACAACCACTTCTATCAATCTATCACCATCTATATCTCCTATCGCAGGAGATGTAGTTCCACAAGCCCCTGTGGAATCAATCCAAAGCGGCAAACCATTAATACCTTTTAAGGTATATAATACTTTGCCCTCACTTACAACAACCTCAATCTGTCCATCGTTGTTTATGTCTCCTATCGCGGGAGGAGCCTTAGCCGAATATCTCAATGACGAAGGCTCGTAATTCCACTTAATATACTTTTCAACGGTGAAATCTCCCCTCATAGCCTGTCTTCCTGTATGATTCTGCGTACCATAAAACATCTGCCAAGAGCCGTTTGCCCAATCAGAAGGCGGAACACAGGTTGTCTGAAACCCACAACTTTGAGCATTCAAAAATGCAGGAATTAAAACTATCAAAATAAACCACACAAACGACCTCATACCTCACCTCCTTATAACCTTTTTAACCTTGTCCCTCGTTTTCACAAAATAAATCCCCTTGCGCATGATGTTGAAGTCTTGAAATCTGCCCTCAAATATAACCTTTCCATCCGATGAATATACCTTTACACGGTCATCGGGATTTAGAGTATTGTTCTCACCTGTATTTAACTCATCGTCACTGCCAAGAATACCGCAACCTCCTTCATTTGAGGCCGCATCTATGACACTTATTTTAGAGGATTTACCAACAGTAACTATCTCAACGCATCCATCTCCATCAACATCACCAACAGAAACGGAACGATGAGAATACCATAAATTCCAACTCCACAAAATAGAACCGCTCGCTGATACAACTGTCACACCACAACAGGAGCTATGCATCACATTCTGAACTATCTCCAAGCCAGGTGTAGGATCAACATCTGCTATTATATTTAAAGGAGTTAGGTATTGTTTATCGCCATCCGCTACACTAACTTGCCATACCAAACTCCCATTCGTTCCCCTAAGAATGTAAAGGCTGTTATCATAACTACCTACGACGACTTCAATGTTTCCATCGTTGTTTATATCCCCTATCGCAGGTGAAGAATATACAGCACTTGCCGTTGTATAAGACCAAATGAACGAACCATCCGTTCCTCGCAAGGCATAGATATCCGCACTACCCACGACAACTTCAATGTTCCCATCGTTGTTTATGTCCCCTATCGCAGGTGAGGAATATACAGGGAATCCCGTTGTATAAGACCAAATGAGCGATCCATTTGTTCCTCGTAGAGCATAGACTTTCCCATCATTAGCTCCTACAACGACTTCAATTTGTCCATCGTTATTTATGTCTCCTATCACAGGAGAGGAATTTACATAGTACCCCGTTATATAGGACCAAAGCAAAGAACCATCTGTTCCTCGCAGGGCATAGACTTTGTAATCCCCACTACCTATAATAACTTCAATCTGCCCATCGTTGTTTATGTCTCCTATCGCAGGAGAAGACCACACCCAGTCTCCTGTTGTATAAGACCAAAGCAGTGATCCATCTGTCCCTCTTAAAGCATAAACTTTGCCGCTATCATTACTTACGACAACTTCAATGTTTCCATCGTTGTTTATATCCCCTATCGCAGGTGAGGAACGTACAGGATAACTCGTTAAGAAAGACCAAAGTAGTGTTCCATCAGATCCTTGTAATGCATAGACGTTGTAGTCTTTACTACCTACAACAACCTCAATCTGCCCATCGTTGTTTATATCCCCTATCGCAGGTGAGGAAAATATCCAGTTTGTCGTTGAATATGTCCATTTGATATATCTTCCTGTTGATAGATTCCCCCTCATCGCCTGTCTTCCCGTATGCCTCTGCGTTCCGTTAAACATCTGCCAAGAACCATTTGCCCAATCAGAAGGAGGAACGCATGTGGTCTGAAACCCACAACTCTGAGCATTTGAACTCTCGGGAAAGAAAAATAAAGCCACAAGGCTCAAAAAGCAGCCTAATTTAAACAATGACTTTAAATATACTTTCATCACAGATATTCTATCTTTGAAGGAACGCTGGTGGCATATATGTTCTCACAGGTTTGTGGGAAGCTATAGGTTGTAAATTAAAGCCAGTCCATAGGTGTATTCGTAAAATTTTCCACTAAATGCGGGTATTTTATATTCAAAGTAGGGAGTTTTAACATAACCGAAATTCCTCCCGAGAAATAGAGTAAAATCTATGCCCTCAAAATCCGCAAAAGCGCCGAGTCTCCAAATACCTATCTCCCTTTCAAAAGGGAGGAACCACTTAAACTCCAAACCGTAATCCCATCCGAATCTTAGATGCGAATACATCCCCCTGTTTGATAAGGATAGAGATAACCATCTATTTTCCGAGAGTGTATAAGATATATGAACGGAATAGAACTTATATCCTCCGAAGTTTATACCGAAAGTATCACTAAAGTCGTTTCTCTTGATATTCTGACTATCCGTCATGAACCCCACGATACCATCCCCTTTAATCACCACCGTATCACCCCTATACTCGGAGTACATGTTGTCAAAATTCCAGTACTTTCTTATCCACCTTCCATATAGACTATCAACATAAGAGTATCTTCCATAGGTATAAACCTCAATGTTAGCCGATGGTACATAATCAAAAGAAAATCCTACCGCCAAGTTTTCCAAAAAGTATTCAACATTCAAACCCAGATGATATAGGATCTTAGGCTGAATGGAAAAGTTATATTCGTAGTATCCCAACGAATCATGGTACAGTTGCTTAAACACATCCGCCTCAAATTCTACACTATCAACCCAGAAAGTATCAATGTCAAACTCGCCACCAACATATTTAGCCTTCCATCCCCCTCCACCCCATATCTTACCAATACTCGCAGATATGCCTATACCGAAATTCCCAAAATATTTATCAAAGGAAAACATAAAAGGCATAAGATTCACGCTTGACTTGGATTCCACTATGGGAACCAACTGAAGTTTCCCTTTAAGATGCCAAACTATTGGGGTTTTCTGATGTAAGGAATCAATCTCCACGGGTTCAAGCGTATCATAAACTACGGCATCAACATCTTTCCATTGAATAACGGGCAAATTTTCGGAAGGCAAAGAACTCGTACCTAAGATAGGCGCTGAGATATATGTTATATTGGGAAAAATTATGTTTATACCGAAGCTCTCATTACGGAAGGATAACCTCCCTTGAACATAGGTGTTGGTTGATATTTTAAAAGTTGTAGGAAATGTAAAATCCACGGGGAGACTGTCGGGTTTTATGGATTTTGTGATAAAATCGTTCTGGGAGAGTTCGGCATAAAGCTCTATACCTCCATAAGTTTGAGGATAAAAGTTAGGGAATAATGGCCATGGTAAATAGAAAAAGGAAAATTCAACCAAAAAGCGGCGGACGGGATTTGAACCCGCGACCCCCAGCTTGGGAAGCTGGTGCTCTACCCCTGAGCTACCGCCGCGGAAGTGTATATTCTAAGGCTGAAAAGTTTCCTCATTAAGCGTAGCGGATTCTTTGAATGGGAGGTTTATGGGGAGTTATGGGTATGGGGATATAATGGTAAATCAGACTGCGCAGTTGGTTGATACGGCGAGGGATTTGGCATTTCTATCCGTAGGGGGAACGGTTGAGATATTGAGCATAGCGAATGTGTATATGCCTGTGAGGTTATCGGTGATACACACCCGTGGGATTATAACATCGTTGAAGCATAAGGGAGGTAAGTTGTATATAGCGACAGGGAGGTTTGGTTATGAGGTATGGGATATAAGCGATCCTCTGAACCCTTCACCCGTGCATATCTGGAATTCACCTTGTGGGATAAGTAAAGATATAGACGAGGT
>WGFI01000082.1 GCA_015492295.1 Caldifarciminota bacterium | reverse complement strand
GGGTGGGGGAGGTGGATGGTAATTAGGTTCTTAGGATAACGAAAGCATAACCTCCCTCAGGACCCAAGCGGCTATGCTTCCGCATGTTCTGCTCGGGTCAAGTAGTGGCACATATTCAACGAGCTCGGCACCTATCAATTTTCCTCTAAGATGTTTCATCAAATTTATGAAATCTCCGAAACTCGCTCCCATGGGTTCAGGATTACTTACGGCTGGGAATATAGAAGGGTCAAAGAAATCAAAGTCAAAAGATAGATATATTCTTTCATGTTTAGATATAAACTTCAAAGCATCATCCATACCTCCGCAGATTCTGGGAATATACTCCTGCTCACCCACGGTTCTATATCCGAAAGTTCCAACGATAAATCCTCTCTCTTCCAATCTTCTCATAACCGTTGCATGTGATAGCTCACCCTCAAAATTATCCCAACGATCCAGATGAGCATCCAGATGAAGTATAACGAATTCTCCAAAAATTTCCCTTAATATTTCGGCGGTTGCGAAGGTTATGGTATGATCACCCCCCAAGAATACATACTTATCGTTCTGTTTCACGAGTTTCCGCAGTTCGTTTTTTATATGTTCTAACCTCTTTTTTGCAGGTTCATCAAAGTCTGTCCATATATCGCCGAGATCTTCATAAGTTGGCATTTCGGCATTGGAATACGGGCTGTATCTATCTATACCCCATAAATGCCATCTTATATGTGAGGTTCCCAATGCCGCCCCCCTTAAAAAGTTCCCCGATGTTTCAAACGGAATACCTATGAGTTTTATCATATTTCAGGCATCTTGGGGAATATCCTTCTTATATCCTTCCAATATTCGTTAAACCATAAATAGGTTCTTTCAAGCCCTTGCTTTATACTGGTCTTTGGCTTCCAGTTAAGGATTCTTTTTGCCTTGGTTATATCTGCTTTCGTTTCCGCAAGGTCAGCCTTATGAAAGTTGTAGTTATGAACATTTACCTTATTACCGACGAGATTCTCCACCTCATTTATTATCCCTTTCAAGGATTCATCTTTATCGTTCCCTATGTTTATTATCTCGTAGCCTTTTATGTTTTTATAAGCCCTGAATGTTCCTTCCACAACATCATTCACATATGTGAATGATCTCCTCTGATTCCCATCACCGTACAGAGGGAATTCCTCACCTGAAAATGCCGAATAGAATAGTTTAAATATGCTCATATCAGGTCTTCCATAAGGACCATATACCGTAAAGTATCTGAGTATATACGCCTCTATACCGTACAAATGATGATAAACATATATGAGGTTCTCGGCGGTTTTTTTACTTACAGCGTACGGGGATATTGGAGTATCCGTTTTCATACTCTCAACGAAGGGAGGTTTGTGTCCCGCGTATATTGAGGATGTGGAGGCCATCAGAATCTTCTTTACTCCAAATCTAAGCATACACTTCAATATATTTAAAGTCCCATATACATTCACATGGAAATATTTCTCGGGATATTCTATGCTCGCCCTCACCCCTGCCTTCGCACCTATATGCAATACGCCGCTTATCCCCTCTTTAAACGCCCTTTCCAACTTATCGGAAGTAAAATCTATATTGAAGAATTTGAATTTTGCATATTCCATAAGGGGTTTAAGCCTTATCTCTTTATATTCTTTGGGATAGTAGGGATCAAAGTTGTCTATACCTATAACCTCAAAACCTTCTTCAAGAAATCTTCTCGCAATTGCCGATCCTATGAATCCCGCGACGCCCGTTATTAAAACTTTCTCCAAAAAAAATGGTGGGGGAGGGATTTGAACCCCCGAAGGCATAACGCCACCAGGTTTACAGCCTGGCCCCTTTGGCCGCTCGGGAACCCCACCGCAAGTGGATATTATAAAGGTGAAATATATATCACTCCGAAATTGAAAATCGTATCAAAACCTACTTCACCATAACAAAATCACCAAGTATTGATTGACAGAGGAAACCTTTCAGCTATAAAATTGAAGAATGATGCTTTTATCCCTATTGGCGATAGACAGCGGTTATCACCATCCTGGGGGTATGGGGATATACTTGAAGTTGCATAGGGACATATCAACGGGTGGAAAGTATGTGATAATAGCAGGGAGCAAAGCTGGGGCGTTGATAGTAGATGTAAATAACCCCTCAAACCCTACGCTAACAACGATAATACCACCTGATACGAACGAGTTTGGGACGGGAGCACAGGTTTCAGACATACACATAGTGG
>WGFI01000081.1 GCA_015492295.1 Caldifarciminota bacterium | reverse complement strand
GACTTTTCACCAGTTCCTTTATCTTTTTATCAGTCTCCCTCATTTTTTCCTCCAATTCCTTTAAACCTTTCCAAAACTCTTCCCTGTAATCCTTAGCCATAATTGAGTATTATACAGTTGAAAAACCCCTCAGGGTTCAATACTTCAACCTCATCTTTGTCTTTATACCTAAGAAAATCCGTCCTTAATAGCGAACTCATCAACACCTTCTTGCAATATACTCTCCTAACTTAGCCTTATCCGCCTTCCACTGGATATAAAAGTTCCTTCCTTAAAATCTTCGGATGTTTTGGGTGGATACGATCATCACAGTAAGTCAATACTGGATTTACGGCATATCGTTCAGGGGTGCGGATTTGGTATATTCCCTGAACACCCTTCCATCGGTTTATACCATTGAAAGACTACCCTTTGGAATGCAAGCGGATGTATCTCTTAGGGGGTTAAGTTTCAATCAAACTGTCATAACCTTCTCAGGTTTTCCCTTAAACGATCCCCAGACTGGTCATCACAATGTTAATTTCCCCTTTACGGAGTTGGATATTTCATCGTTCGGTATATTAACTCCATCATCGTCAATCTTCGCTAATCTTCCCACCATAGACTTTAAATCCTCCGAGCATTTCGGAAGTTTGATCAGATTGGGAGGGAGAGGATATGTGAAGGCGAACGCGAGATACGGATACCTGCAAAACATCCTGTCTCTTGAAGGTTTCAGGTGGGATGGTTATGAGTTTGAGTACAACGGCAGAGTATATTCCAATAAGGCGAATTCCTTGGCGATTTCGTTCAACAGAAAGGAAGAGACTTTCAATATATTTGGTGGTTATAGGTACAATTCCTTCGGTGCCAAGGGCTTTTATCTACCGCCAAATTACGAATCAAATGAAACAACTCAGGTTGCATTCTTTGGAGCAAATTTTCATAATCTGTTGGGCTTTATAAGGTGGCATCAGGATCAGTTCAATTGGGGCAAGGGTAGGAATATACATAACACTATAAATGCGGGTTTGGAGTATCCTTTCCATGTTAGAAACCTGTTCATAAATGCTGGTGGGAGGGCAGAGTACATAAAAAGTTCAATAGTATATAGGACATCCGGAAGTAGGGACACTATGAGAGTAACTGGTATCCTATCGTCCCATCTGCTTTTTACGGGATACGAGTGGTTCGTAAAACCTGGAATTAGATTCTCCTACGACAACTTTACCAATAAACCGTATTATGAGCCTTACCTATTCTCATCTTACAGATTTCTATCGCTGAACATTTATTATTCAAGGAGGTTGCCGGATTTCACGGAAATATTTTACTCCGACCCGGTCAACAAGGGGGATACGACGATAAAGCCCGAAAAGGTTCTGGGAATGGATTTTGGCTTGGATTCCCGTTATGGGATTCTCAGAATTTTCGCTATGAAGTTCTTTGACAGGATAGATTGGGTTTGGGATGGGAATTATTACAGGGTGAAAAATTTAAATGATATAATCATAGGTGGATTTGAGGCTTTTTCCAAGGTTTATAAGTTTGGCCCATTTAAAGTTGCCCTTTCCGCCTCCTTTATACACCACATGATGAAGGATACATTCAAGGTCAAATATACACCCAATTTTAGCAGGTTCAGATTCTCCATACTAACCAATGTCATTACACTGAGAGTTGAAAACGATACGATGAGGTACAGATACTTCGGAAGATACGAATCCAATGTGGCCGTTTTCTTGGATCTCAACTTTGATATAATATCGTTAAAAGGTTTATACGAAAGCTCGTTGAATTGCGGGATAAGGAATGCTCTCGGTGTAAGACCTCATATAACCACTTGGATGAAAGGGATGGGGAGGTTCTATTACTGCGAGTACAGACATCTCTTTAAACCCTCAACCACACGATAAACATACTCCTCCTTCATATTTCCCCACAGAGGTAAGGTCATCGTTCTTCTTGAATATTCCTCAGTCAGAGGCAACTCCGTTCCATCATCGTATATCGCAAATTTATGGACGGGTGGATAATGCACACTCGTTGATATTCCGAGATCCGCGAGTTTTCCCAATACAGATTCCCTGTCAATATCCTTTGGTAAGACTATTGGGAATATGTAATGCGACGAGGATTCAATATCCTTATCGTCAAAAGGGATTAAGATTTCGGGGAGGTTATCCTTTATAAGTTTCCTGTAAAGTTTTACGAGTTTCTTACGGTTCTCGTTTTCCCTTTTGAGTTTCTTCAAATTCGCTATACCTAACGCCGATTGTATTTCCGACGGTCTGAGATTGAGGCCTACCGTAATAACATCATAAATCCTGTTTTTCCCCTCTTTAAATCTCTCCCATGATGATGAGGTCATTCCATGCGACCTGAAAAGCCTCGCTTTCATATATATTTCCTCATCATCCGTTATCATATACCCACCTTCACCTGTACTCAGATTCTTATTTGCGAATGTGCTAAAAACCCCAACCCGTCCCCATGTTCCTGCGAATCTCCCCTTATATTTGGCTCCATGCGCGTGCGATGCATCTTCAATGAGTAAGATACCCTTATCCTCGCAAAATTCCCTAATCTCATCAACGAAGTCTGAATATCCCGCATAATTCACAAAAACTATACCGCTCACCTTGGGATTAAAAACCCTTTCAACCGTATCTACGGATATGAGCGGTTTGTTCAGAGAATGTATGTCCGCGAATATGGGCTTTATACCTAAGAATCTCAGGGCATTTACGGTGGCCACAAAGGTTAAAGAAGGTACTATAACCTGATTCTTTAAACCGGAACAAGCGTATGAAGCCAGAAGCGCCGAGGTACCGTTGTTGAAACTCAAAGCAAACCTTATCCCGTAAAATCTCCTTAACTCATTTTCGTACTCCTCGGTCCTTGGTCCCATGGATACCCATCCGCTTTTGAGGACTTTAATAACCTCCCTTTCCTCCTCATCATCCCAGTTGAGTTCAAACAGGGGTATCCTTTTCATTTAAAGTGTTGCCAACCCATAGGTTCCAATCTCTTACCATCTTCGGAAAATACCCCTATCTCCCCCGATCTAACCTCACCTATTCTGATGAATTTCAGATTCTCCACCTTGTCGGATTCCTCTTTTGGAACGGTAAATACCAGCTCGTACTCCTCACCGCTTGAAAGTGCTATGTCCAGCGGATTTATGTTAAGATTCTCCGCTATGTACCTTACCGAATCTCTTATGGGTATCCTATCGGTATATAAGACTATACTGACTTCGGATGATTTTGCCAACCTCCAAAGCTCCAAGGATAAACCATCCGAAATATCTATGCAGGAATTGACGCTGATGTTCTCATTTTTTAGTCTTTCAACCTCCTTTAATCTAACCTCAGGGGACGCGAATTTCGCTCTCGTTTCCCTGAACCACCATTCGTATCCCTTGGCATGGAGTTTTTCAAGCATAAAAAACGCCTTAACCCTTCCAATATCCCCCGTTATGAATATAACATCTCCATCCTTGGCTCCTCTCCTCGTCCAAGCTTTTCCCCTGCTCACTTCCCCAATTACGGTGAAAGTTATTGAGAACTCCTTTCCTCTACTTATATTTCCCCCTATGAGATCTATACAGTACTCTTTCAAGATGGGTTTGAACCCTTCGTAAATTTCAAAGATCTTACCGATATCCTCGGGTGGAGATTGAACATTCACCAACGACGCTAAGGGATGCCCTCCCATAGCCGCTATATCCGACAATGCCGCGACCATACCTCTGTATCCCACCTCAGGGGGTCTCAGCAGTGAAAATGTGAAATGTATGTTTTCAACCAAAGAATCCGTGCTGATTACGAGATCCTTACCGACATTTTCCCTCAAAACGGCTCCATCATCCCCTATGCCGACCAGGACCCTGGGAGAAAGCTCTCCAAACTCCTCCGAAATCTTCTCTACGATCTCGTCCTCTCGCATCTCAGTTTTTCTCTTTGGATTCCTTATCCTTTTCGGACTTCTCTTCCTTCTTAAACTTCTCCTCAAATACGACTATCTTATACTTCTTCTTGAAATCATTCAGAACCTTCTCGTATAGCGCCTTCTCCTTTTCGTACCTTATCTTATCCCTGATGTAGGATTTCACATCCTCAAAGGGTTTTATCTTCTCCTTTATCTTCTCTATGACCCTATATACCGCCCAATTACCATCGTTCAACTTACCCATGTACCACCTTTTGATGCGCCTCCTCCATGCTTCCTTGAAGAAATCCGGCTCTTTATCCTTGGTTATGAATGTATATCCACCTGAAACCGCCTCGTTGGAATACATGGAAACCTTCTTAACGAACTCGTTCAATCTCTTGGCGTTTCTTATACGCCTTACCTTCCGTAGTATTTTTCTGGCTGAATCCTTCGTAGGCACCACTATCCTCTGAATCCTCAACCTCGCCTTATCCTTAAACTCCTTTTCCTTGTTCTTTTCATAATATTCCTTCACCTCATCGTCGGATACGGAAACCTTATTCTTCACGAGTACATCGTAGAGTTGGAATAGCATAGCATCCCTGTAAGAATCCAACAACCTCTTAAATATGTTGTAATGCAGGTAGTACCTGCGAAGTTCGGATTCCGCTATCTCCAAAATCTCCTGTATCATAACATCATTCACGAGTTGGTAGGCCCCTTTGGTCGTCATGTAATAGGATCTGTACCTTCTGGGCATTTTGTTGAGTCTCTCAACGAAGTCCTCTTTGGTTATCACCTTCCCGAGTCTCTTTATCACAGCCAAAGTATCCGGAAACTTTTCAAGGGCCTTCTTCTCTTCCTCCGTCAAAACCTTACCCTCCTCTTCATGCTCTTCCTCGCCGAGTTTGGGTTGCTCCGTCGTATCAACCTCAATGTATATCTCAACACCGTAGAAATCCCTGAGCCTCTTCTTCTCCTTTTCAAGTATCTCCTTTTCCTTCTGTCCCTCAACCGCGCTCTTCACGATGGTTTTAACCTCATCAAACGTTCTAAACCTTTCAGGTTCCTTACTTTTTACCTTTATGACCATCCACAAAGTATCCTTCTTATATATGAAGACGGTACCCGTATCTTTCGGGAAGGCCTCGTTGAATATATCCTTGTACGCCTCATAGGTATCGTATATGGTCAATTCACCGTTCCTCGCGGCCTCCGACTTATCTATGGATAATTCCTTTGCGAGCGAGTCTATCCTATGCCCGGATTTAACCAAGTTATAAACCTCGGCCGCTTTGGCGCTATCCTTCAATATAACCCTTACGAGCTGAACTTTCGCCGGGACCCTGTAATCCGCCTTATGCTCATTATAATACGCCAACATCTCCTTTTCAGTGGCCTTTGCCTTCGCCCTTATGGCGTACTGATAATACGCCTGTCTTAAAGCGTTTATCTTATCTATCTTTATCTTCTCCTGTACCCTCTTTGCCGTATCAAGTTTAAGCTTTTCCGCCTCCTTTAAAGCAACAACCTCAATGGCCAACCTTTCGGCTATCTGTTTCCTCCCTTCTGGATTATCAAATCTCGGTCTGTTAAATGGAGGTATCTGCTCTATCGCATAATCAACCATCATACTCGTTATATATCCTCCATCAAATGTGGCGACCGTATCGGGGAAGTTCTTCCTAAACATCTCCTCAACGGCGGATGAAGCATCGTCAAAATATTTACCATTGGGAAAATTAACCGCTAAGAACTCGTAGAGTTTTCCGGCCTCCGAATAGTTTCCCAAGAGTTCAAGCAGAAGGGCCTTCCTGTACAGAACTTCCTGAGCGGCGGGAGACTTCCTATTCACCTTAACCTTATCAACATACTCCATCGCCTTCTTATAATCCCTGTATCTGTAAAGGTATATGTCCGCCGTCAGTAAGTTTCCCCAGTAGGGGTCACCCGAGGATTGGAAAATCCTTAAAGCGTCCTCCGTATTACCCTTGACTTCTTCAATGAGTCCATTAAGGAGATTCTCGTTGTACATATACCCATCCTCAACGAACTTGCCCGTTGCACACGACAGAATAAACAACAAAGATATACCTATTATCCTCTTCATAAGGTTGGGAATTATAAGGTTGAAATTTAAAGCCCTTTTAAACATTTGTCGGCCTTATAATTCCCGTTTATGAGGAAGATTCTCGTGTTATTTTTACTTTTATCGTTCATAACCCCGTTGAATGCTCAGAGGAGAAAAGCAAGGAAAACCACATACAAGCTGCCTTACAGGGTATGTTCCCCCCCTAAGGTTTATATAAAGGCCCGTATAGCTGTGAATCCTGCGGGAAAGTATTCGCAGAATTTTCGTGGGAATCTGAAAACCTACCTGCCCGTGATCATAAAGAAAGCCAAGTCTTATTTTACGAAAGTTGATGGGACATCTATAAAGATCGTGGGTGCAGGTTATACGGAGACACCTTTCGGAACATTCTCAAAGCTAATAAACGACAGCTTGACGGCCGCTCTGCATAAGGACGACACGGCTTATGTTGGAATACCCTACCTGATAGATATACTCATAGGTGAGGACACCTACGGACTCGTAGGGAGAATATGGCTGATAAACCTTGAAAGTGAAACCGTGTATGAAACATTCTCTTACAGGATACCTTCAACGGCCGTTAAGGATGTACTCCAAGCGATAGTCCTCATAACGAACAAATTGACCCAGAAGATGGGCTCAATACTTAAGAGGATAGCAGTTAAGGAAACTATGACTATGTACTCCGTGGCAGTCGTTGATGAAAGCGATATATCGCAGGATAGGTATGTGGCCATAAGATTTACCTCCGCAAATAACGCCGATGGCAAGAGCCTGTTTGATATACTCGGTAAGAAGGCGGGTGTAGCCGTAAGGTTGGTTAAGGGATCAAAGGGGAGACTGACGAGTGGTGAAAGGATATCCGGAGGTTGGCATATAGTTAGGGGTCAGAATCCCGTTGTATTGTACCAGCCACCCAGCTGTGAAGTGTTTAACCAAAAGAATCCCATAGATGTTAAGTTTGAGGTGGCGGCCGTATGCCCTGCGGACAACAAGATACTTCCAGGAGTGAAACCCACACTTTCGGGAGGCAAAACCACATTCAAGGTAAAAGCGCCTTACGCATGGAAGGTGAATTCAACCGTAAAAGTATCATCAAAGAGCTCCAATGTGGTTTATAACATATCCTACCTTTTACATTCAAAGTTTGCCTGTCGTAAGTATGCCGACTTCAACTCCAAGTTCGCTCAAACTTTTGGGCTTGAAGGCGAGGATGTTCTATTTTTTACGGATAACTTCTTGAAAGGCAAAGGGCCTGGCAAGTCTTATGAAAAAGGCAAGATAGTTTCCGTGAAATACAGTGACTGCGGTGTCCTTGATCCCTGGAATTTGAAAGATCCGAGAATAGATACGGTTTTCATGGCCGTATATTCCGTCGGTAAAACACCTGATGTCAATTTTAGGTACTACATAAATGGGGGTGTGATGGTCAGCAGCGTGGGGAGCGAAAATACCATATTTGATTTACTCGGGATGAGGGTAGTCGGAGGAGACAAGGTTAGGTTCTCCGATGTTCCCGTGTATATAAACGATCCATTGATCCTCAGCGGAGGAAACGCATCCGTACTATCCTTCAAACCCTTCTCAGCGACCATGACCCTGACGACGAAATTCACGAATTCGGGATGCGGAGAGGAGACATTGACCATAACCATGCAGAGCACATTTAAACCCGTTATTGAGTGCGACTGCGTCGCACATAAGCTTGAAGAGGAAAAGAAAGAAAACAAATAAAAAGGAGGTGAGTTATGGCATATAAACCGATTTCACATACATCGGAAATAGGTTTTGAGGTAAGTTCAATGGATTTGGGTAAGCTTTTTGTTGAGTGTGCAAGGGCCATGTTTAGGGAGATGCTTGGAAGTTTGTACGGTATAAAGATCTTGCAGGAGAAAAGGGTGAATCTTGAAGGTGAGGATCTTGAGGAGTTGCTCCACAAGTGGCTCTCCCATCTGCTCTACGAGTTTGAGACGAGCAAGATGATTTACAGGCAGTTCAATGTGAATATAGATTTTGATGATGAAAAGTTCAAGCTTACGGCAACCATAGGGGGAGAGATGTTTGATCCCAACAAACACAGCATAAAGAAGGCACTGAAAGGTATAACAAGGCATAAACTCCATGTTGAGAGGGAAAGAGGTATATGGAGAGCATCGGTGGTGATAGATGTCTGAAATACGAGGATGCAGGAGTATCTATAAGTAAGGCTAACGAGCTGGTAAGATGGCTTAAAGGTAAGGCGAGGGGCATAGGTTCGTTCTCCGTAAAGGTGAAGGTAGGTGAGGGATGGGTTTATCTATCAACAGATGGAATCGGTACGAAGATACTTCTCTATATAGAATACGGCAAATACGAGGGTATAGGTGATGATCTGGTGGCTATGGTATCAAATGATATACTGGCCGATGGAGGAAGGATGATATATTTTCTTGATTACTACGCGACCTTTCCATTGAAGAATGAGATTGCGAAGGTTGTTCTGGGGGATGTTCTGAGGGCATGCAAAAAGGTGGGAGCGGATTTGATAGGTGGTGAGACGGCCGAACTTCCTGGAATAATAAACGAAGGAGTATTTGACATAGCGGGATTTGGTGTAGGTGTTCCTATAAAGGAGAACCTTGAAAAAGTTAAACCAGGGGATGTTATAATAGGTTTTCCATCATCGGGCTTTCATTCAAACGGCTATTCGCTTTTGCGGAAAGTGATCAAAGATAGGAACCTTGATATATTTAAAGTTTATAAGGAGTTGGACGAAAAGAGATCCCTGGGGGAAATCCTTCTGACTCCCACGAGGTTATATACAGACATAGGTATAGACCTGTATATGAACTTCGGTGCCAAGAGGGGAGCGCATATAACGGGAGGAGGAATATACGAGAATCTTCCAAGGGCGCTTGATGGAAACGGGTTCCGCATATACTTTGATAATATACCGACCCCAGGATACATGAAAACTATAATAAGATGGGGAAACATACCGGAGGATGAGGCTTATAGGGTGTTCAATATGGGTGTGGGATTCGCCTTTGTGGTTCCTAGGAACGAGGTGGATAGGATATTGGAAAAGTATTCTGAGGGCTTTATTTTAGGGGAGGTTATATGATATTCACACCTTACTGGGTCAGCTTGAACTCCTCGTTTGTTCCTTATGTTGAGATATTTGGCGGCTATGAAAGGATAAAGTCCTATTGGACGAATTATAGGTCCTTCTTTTGGCCGGTGAAAAATCCCAAGTTCAAACTAAAAAACCTTAAAACCAAAGATATATTGAAATTCAAAATCCACAGGGATGAAAGCATAAGGGAGTACAATTATGGGGATTCTTATTTTCAGGTGAAGACCGTTGAGGCCGATACATTGCATAAGATAGGACTTACGGGTAAAGGGGTTAAGGTGGGAATATTTGATACGGGGTTTGATCTATCCCACAACTCCTTGCGGGGGGTTCTGGTGGCTGATCAGATTGACTTTAACAGCGGAGATAGGATAAACCATAACGGGGTACCTATTCCTACTCCATCGGGGACCTACGCCTTTTATATACAATCCTATGATTGTGCAAGGAACTACTGCGTTTTTTCCGGTATAAGCGAGAAGGATATAGCGGGAACGAATATAAACAGGTGGGATCTCTATCTGGCGACATTATCAACATCTTGGAGCATAAAAAGGATATCTACGGGTCTTGAAATAAACCCGAAACTCGTAGTCAAAAACGATACGGTTTATATAACCTGGTCATCCTACGGATTTTTGAGGATGGGTTATATATCGGGCGATAGCTTGGGAGGTGTATGGAATCTTACCTCTGGATATGTGGCCTATATGGACACATCCTCCGATACAATAACCCTCGGTATATACTCGCCGGACAGTATCAAACTATGCTCGTATTATGTCGGCCTCGTTTGTCATGCCTCTGAATATATCTCATACTTTGGGGGCATATGGGTTTCGGGTGATAGTCTGTTCTACTCGGATGGTGATAGTATATTCGTGCTAACGAAATCCGGCAAATATTTTAAGTATCTTGGATTTTATCCTGTGGAAGATGGGGGTCGTTTGGCATATATAAGAAACGATTCCCTTTTCGTTGATGGTAGATTTATAACCTATGAGAAGTTCCTTGAGAATTTCGGTTTTTATAGGGACAGTTTGGCCGTACCGAGGGCGGATTATATCTCCATAATCAGGGTTTCTGATGGGAAGGAGATAGGGAGAGTTGGATGGACGTTCTGCGATAAACCTTCGTTCGTTGATGGCAAATTGATCTATCGTGAGAGGGGTGATACGATAGCGGAACCTCCAAGTGTGGGAAGCGGTAGATACCATGGAACGAGGGTTCTTTCGGTTATGGCGGGCTATGTTGAAGGAACGCTCATAGGTATATCACCCGGAGCAACCTATTATCTCGCGAAAACCGAAAAGATCAGTTTAAGCGATTCATCCACAAATTGGGAAAATGTAATTGAGGAGGATTTCTATGTGGCCGCATTGGAATGGGCTGCAAGGAGGGGCGTTAAGATAGTAAATGTCAGTCTTGGATACGGGTCCGATCTCGGATATACGAAGGGCGATATGGACGGGAAAACCGCCATATCATCAATGGCAACATCCGAGGCTTTATCAAAGGGAATACTTCCAGTGGTTTCCATAGGCAATGTTCCCTCAAGGAGCGTTGATCCAGCGGTTGGGGATACCACCCTAACGGCCCCTTCCGATGCTTTTGACATAGTTTCCGTGGGTGGGGTGATATACGATAGCACGACGGAGAGTATAACCTTGTCATCCAATTCCGCATGCGGTCCATCATCCGATGGTAGGGTTAAACCTGAGGTCGTTGCCCCCTTTGAGGTGGTGGCAGCGGACGATTCAAATAGAACCGTTATAGTTTCGGGCACCTCGTACTCCGCACCGATAACGGCCGGCGTTCTGGCTTTGGCCCTTGAAGCCCACCCTTCTTGGGATCTGAAAAAGTTAAGGAGCAAACTCCTTGAAACCGCCAAGCCCCTTGAAGGTATCCCGCTCAGACCCAACTATTGCACAGGATACGGTTTGGTGAATGCTAAGGACTTAGTATTCTCTGAGCCCATTGAGGTTGGTGTGGAAACTAAGGAATTGGTGTTCAAAAGGATATATCCCAATCCCGCATCCAAAGAAAGAGATAGGTTCATAAACTTCGTAATAAGGAGTATGTTTCCGACCACGGATCCCGTAATAAGGATTTATACGGTTTCGGGTGTTATGGTTAAGGAGATAAAAATCCTTGGGAATAAGAATGTTGGGGAATGGATGTATAAGGTAGATATAAGCGGATTGGATGAGGGTCTTTATATAGCGGTTATAATGACAGAAAGAGGCACAGCAACCGCAAAATTCGTTATAAAGAAGT
>WGFI01000080.1 GCA_015492295.1 Caldifarciminota bacterium | reverse complement strand
GACTTTTCACCAGTTCCTTTATCTTTTTATCAGTCTCCCTCATTTTTTCCTCCAATTCCTTTAAACCTTTCCAAAACTCTTCCCTGTAATCCTTAGCCATAATTGAGTATTATACAGTTGAAAAACCCCTCAGGGTTCAATACTTCAACCTTACCCTTATCCTTATACCTGAAAACCAGCAAACCGTTCTTAACAGCGAACTTATCAACTCCCTTTTGCAATTTTAACCTGCAACAGCCCTATATAAAAACTTCTCCTTTTCTCAAAGAAATCCCTAAATCCTCACACTTAGATAATATGCTTATGACCTTTGTTAGGGCATTTATTCGTCTTTCTGTTTCTTTCATCTATTCATCCGCCTTTCTCCGGCGCTCGGTAAATTCCTCCCGATATAAACCTTTCTAGATCAAATACCTCTTTGAAACTCCTCGTAGGTTCGGGGAATTTTAGATTCTGGTTTTCTATAAACACTTTACGAGTTTATAATACCCGTTTATGAGAAATGTTTCGGGAGATGAACTTAAAGAGATCATAACCAAAGAGAGTATCGTGGTACTTGATATTTGGGCGGAGTGGTGCAGACCCTGTAAAGCGATAGAGCCCTATCTCAAAGAGCTTGAAAGTGAATACAGTAATGTGAAGTTCGTTAAGCTGAACGCAGATGAGAATTCGGATGTTTTGCATGAACTCGGTGTTATAAGTATCCCAACGGTCATATACTTTAAAGATGGTAAGGAGGTTAATCGCATAGTGGGAGCGCATCCAAAACATAAGTTCAAAAGTGCATTGGAGGAGATTCTATGAGGCATGTATTCAGGAAGTATGATATAAGGGGGATATATCCCGACGAGATAAACCAGGATTTTGCTTATAAGTTGGGGGTATCCTTCGGATATATATTGGATGAATTGGGTGCAACGGTCGTTGTGGTGGGTGGAGATGTAAGAAAACACACACCCGAGTTGAAGGAGGCGTTTATAAAGGGTCTGAGGCATATGGACAGACATGTGATAGATATAGGAACATGTCCCACACCCGTGATGTATTTTGCTGCGAAGAATTTAAGGGTTCATGCGGGTGTTCAAATAACGGCGAGTCATAATCCTAAGGAGTACAATGGTTTCAAGATAGTCTTGGGTGGGGAACCTTTCTACGGTGAGGATATTCAAAGACTCTACGAACTGTTTTCAAACCCACACCTATCCCCGAAGTATCCTTATCCCAACGGAAAACTTACACGCAGCGATATATTGAGCGATTATATATCCTGGATGGCAAAGAATGTATCAATAAATAAGGATTTCAAGTTCGGTGTTGATACGGGAAACGGTACCGCTGGACCAGTTGTGGAAAGAATCTATCAAAAGTTCAAAACATTGGATTTTTATGGTATATACATTCAACCCGATGGTGATTTCCCCAATCACTTGCCGGATCCCACGGTTATTGAATATATGAAGGATCTATCATCGTTGGTCGTTGATAAAAACCTTGATTTCGGTTTTGGATTTGATGGTGATGCCGATAGGTTGGGCTTGGTTGATAGAAATGGGAACATAGTGTTTGCCGATAAAATCTTAGCCATACTTTCAAGGCATGTTCTTAGAAATTTACCCAACTCCACGATAATCATGGATGTAAAATGTTCAAAGGGTGTAAAAGAGTATATAGAATCTCTCGGGGGTAAGGTGTATATGTATAAAACCGGGCATTCACTTATAAAAGCCAAAATGAAGGAGCTGAACGCACCGCTGGCTGGTGAAATGTCAGGTCATATATTCTTCAATTACCGTTTCTTCGGGCATGACGATGCGATATATGCCTCTCTGAGATTGCTTGAAGTTCTATCCGAGGAAAGTAAATCCTTGGAAGAGCTTTTGGATGAAATACCAAAGTACATCTCCACTCCCGAGATAAGGTTGGAAGTGGTTAATGATGAGGTGAAGTTTAGAATCGTTGAAGACTTGGTTGATGAGTTTAAGAAGGAGGGTTATCCCGTTATAGACATTGATGGTGCAAGGATAGAGTTTGAAGATGGATTTGCGCTTGTTAGAGCATCAAATACCCAGAGCGTATTGGTTTTGAGATTTGAGGCTAAGACGGAGGGGAGACTGGAAGAGTTTAAAGACTTAATCTTCTCAAAGCTGAAAAGATATAAAGAGGTCAATTTGGAGTATGCGGGTTGAATATCTCGGTCTTATGGATTACGAGAATGCATGGGAATTGCAGAAAAGGATTCATAAGGAGGTTATTGAAGGGGGTGAGGAGAGGATCCTCTTACTTGAACATCCTCATGTTATAACCCTCGGAAAATCAGCGAAATCCCAAAATCTTATCTTTCCTAAGGAATATCTTATAAATCAGGGGATAGGAGTTTATGAGATTGAGAGGGGAGGGGATGTTACATATCACGGTCCAGGGCAGTTGGTGGGTTATCTGATTCTGAAAGTTAAAAGTGTAAAAAGGTTGGTTGATAATGTGGAGGAGGCGATTAAAATGGCCCTTTTGAAGGTTCATCCTTTTGAATTCTCACGAGGCCCCCATAGAGGGGTATGGTTAAGGAACGGTAAGAAGATAGCATCCATAGGTATGGCGATAAAAAGAGGTGTATCAATGCACGGCTTCGCCTTAAACCTAACGGTGGATTTAAAATATTTCAATCTTATAAATCCTTGCGGCTTAAACCCATCCGTAATGACATCACTTGAAAAGGAGACGGGTTTGAAAATCTCCCCAAAAGAATTCTATCCGATCATGCGAGAGTGTTTATATAAAGTGTTTAAACGAGAGTTGCAAGTTGGAGAGAAAGGGCTCTGCGGTGGGCAAGGGAAGTCCGAGTAATTTTTTGTAAGAGTTCCCATCTCAGTTCTAGGCATTGGTATTGTGTGGTTGCATATTCCCAGAGCAAATAGGTAGTATAATTCTGGTAGGATAATAAGGACTTTATCACCGCATTCATCACTATTCTTTACGGATTTAAAATATCAGTACTTTTGCGGTCTGAGCATTGAAGGTTTATAATTAGTAAGTTTATAGTGATTTAGGCAAAGTTAAGGATTGAAAAAGCCCCTACCCCAGGGATATTTCACCCTGAGAATAGGGGCATGATGACGAAAAAAATCCTAACCGCCCTGAT
>WGFI01000079.1 GCA_015492295.1 Caldifarciminota bacterium | reverse complement strand
CTTCCCACTATGTGTATGTCTGAAACCTGTGCTCCCGTCCCAAACTCGTTCGTATCAGGTGGTATTATCGTTGTTAGCGTAGGGTTTGAGGGGTTATTTACATCTACTATCAGCGCCCCAGCTTTGCTCCCTGCTATTATCACATACTTTCCACCCGTTGATATGTCCCTATGCAACTTCAAGGATATCCCCATACCCCCAGGATGGTAATATTTGAACTTCCCTACCAACGATACATAACTGCTATCTATCGCCAATAGGGATAATAGCATCATTCTTCAATTTTATAGGTGAAAGGTTCCCTCTGTCAATCAATATTTTGCGATTTTGTTATGGTGAAGTAGAGTTTTGTTTTATTATACTCCCTTGCCCTTGGCTGTAAATTTTTCCCCCTTATAATATCTTCTTCAAGCGGGCGTAGCTCAAAGGTAGAGCACCAGCCTTCCAAGCTGGGGGTTGCGGGTTCAAGTCCCGTCGCCCGCTCTTTATGGCGAAGGTTTGTGAGGTCTGTGGCAAAGGTCCGATGACGGGGCATAATATTAGCCATTCCCATCGCTTAACCAAAAGGAAGTTTTATCCTAACCTTAGAAAGGCCAAGATCAGGATAGGCTCCTCGGTTCGTGTTGCCAAGGTCTGCACAAAATGTTATAGAAAATATAGAGCATAAACAGAAAAAGGTGGGCTTATAGGTTAGTAGCGTTTTTTGTAGTTTTTAGCGTTATATTATGGTTCGTTTTCAATTGGGTTGGAATCCTAAGATTGGCGCTTTCATTACTTTTAAAGGTGCCCATAAAGTTCCACATTGAATCCTTCTCTCCGAATTTCATTTATGTGAAAAACTTGAAGGTGGGAACGGGTATAGATATAAAGGAGGTGGAAATACATTACCACATTGACAACCTACTCATATTCAGGAGTGTTGATAGTGTAATTGCGACTTCGGGAATCGTGGATATAAATAGGATTATAGAGGATTTCAGAACTGACAGAAAACCTGCAAAAAAATCCGAAGGACATTTCCCAAACTTTAAGATCAAACTCGTTAAATTCAACGATATTACGATTTATCCCACGAGTGAATTTGATATATGGATAAATGAAGGTAGATTTTCATTCTCAATGGGAAGTAAATCGTTAAATTTGAATGATATATTTGTGCGTACCGTTGATATTCCTAAGATGATGGTATTCATTGATAGCACAGCGGCTAACATGGAATTCAACTTTGAAGGTTTAAATATTTTGGCCGATTATGGTTATGGAAATCTTGACACCTTGAGATTTTTCGTTAAAGGATATTCGTTGAGAATTCCTATAAACAATAAGGACTCGGTCATCCTAATTATGGATTCCTATGAGGGGAAGCTTGGGAATATAAGGGGTAAAAAACCTTCCATAAGATGGAGTTTTAAGGGAAATCTGGGTAATATAAGATTTAGATGCGACACGCTTTCATACGAAGATATAACTTCAAGCGATGTTAGAGGAAACATTGACTTAACACGATTTCCCGACATATTCCTAAGATACGCTGAGGGGAATATATTCGGTGGGAATGTTGAACTATCCTTGTACATAGACAGTTTAATGAATATCTACGGTAAAGTTTTCTCATATTCCATATCCCCTGTACCCAACATTTATATAACCGCACGGGCGGTTTTCTCTCTGATTGAAGGAAGATTGACCGCCGATGGGTATGTTAAGGAGCTTATAAGCGACAATCCGAAATATCAATTGCAGGATTTCAACTTCTCCGTAAAGAGCGAGGATTTTGAGAACTTTGATTATGATATAACCGGAAGGTTTTTAAGGATCAAAGGATGGTACAACACGAAGACGGAAGATTTCTATGCGGATTTTGATATAAGTAAGCCCACGAGATTGGTATCTTTGGAGAATATTAGGATATACACATTTGAGGGGAATGGAAACATAAGCAAGAGTGGGGATAGCGTTAATATATACATAAAGCATGGGACGGGATGGTATGTGGTTGTTGATACTTTCAGGATAGATAGACTTGAACTCATGGGGATGAAGATAAATACGAGCTTTAAAAGGCCCGATATGAAGAACACTCTATTGAACGGATACTTCAACTCATCTCTCAGCTTTCCGGATAGTGCAAAAGTTGAAGGATTCGTAAGTTATAACTATGGCAAACTTTACGGTAAAATTTCAATCAAATCCAAGACTTATGGAGATATTTACGCCGAGGTTGAAGGAATCGTAAGGGATACCAACGATATTCAGATACTCATGGACAGTCTCAGGTATAACTACAAGGATTCCATAGATATCGCTTTGAAATCCGTAGGATTTGAAATCAAATCAGAAACTCTGATGATAACCGTACCCAAAAACTATATATTCGGTGGCAGAGCTTATGGAAGCATCGTAGTTGATAGAAGGGAAAGAAATATAAACGGTAGATTGGACTTTGAGGATATATACATATCCCCCATTATGGCGAAATTCGTACCTTCTGAGAACATATACATTGATACTATGGATTTAGCATTGCAGATTTCCGGAACGATTGATGATCCCAACATCCAAGGAAAGCTTAAAACGGGAGATGGTATGCTTATGGAGTTGATCTTTGATTCTCTGGACTTGAATTTCAGCATAAGTAAGGACAGATTCACCGTAAAGGATTCAAAGGTTATGTTTTCCAAAAATAGTATATATATTGAGGTTTTCCAGTACTTCTTCCAAAGCAAAGTGATATACGGCCATGTATTCTCAAAGTATTGGGATACCGATGAATTGCTCCCTTACTTCCTACCGGATTCCAGTTATGCCGAGTTTGATTTATTCTTATCCGGCAAGTTGGACACCCCATCGGTTTATGGCTATTTGAGTTGGAAAGCCAGGAGTATAAACATAAACAACAATGTTATAGCAAATCCAAAGATATACGCTCTGTTCAACTCGGAGAAAATAATACTCATACCGAAGGATGATGCTAACATATTCAATGTGGGAGGGGGGAAGATATACATAGGTGGGGTTATAAGGACGGATGGTTTCATAGACTCTTTGAGTGTAAGGATAGATAAGGCTTTCTTACAGCTGGATCCCGATATTTCGGCAAATCTGTCGGGGAACCTGTTCATAAGTGGAAATATTCTCAATAGCATACTCGTGGAAGGCGATATAACATCCGATGAACTGTATTTCTCAAAGCCCCTTTCGGCCTTCCTCGTTCAAACCGTTCAAAAGAATCAAAAACCGGTAATATACTACAATATACACTTTTCTGCACCGAGAAGATTGTTCATAAACTCCCCTATATACTCCCAAGTATTCACCTCGGCTGTCATGGAACTTGACGCCGAAATGTCCGCCGATTTGATCTTCCAGAAGTTCTCTCAAACATCAAACATAACCTATGGCTATCTGGAAGTTTTAAGGGGAAACGTTTATCTACTTGATAAGGTTTTTAGCATAGATAACGGTAGAATAGAGCTGTTTGGTACCCAAGGGAATGTCAGTATAAATTCCTCTTCCACACTCCTCAAACCTTCCACGGACAGCCTCATAGGAAATGTTATGGACAGTGTAAAGGTCTTTGTCAGTATAAGTGGAGATATAAATAAACCGAAGGTTGAATTTTGGAGCCAACCTTATATGTCCTCATCTGAACTCATATATATGCTTCTCGGAAGACAGGGAGGACTGATATCCGCTCTCATAGGCACGGGTTTAAGGAGGGGTTTAAGGGTTCAAGAATTGTCAATAAAGAGAATGGGAGATGTATCCCAACTCATCTTTGGTACATACATAGGGAAGAACCTGTATATTAGGTATCTATCAAACAGGATAGGAGAGACAAATTACAGGAGCATAAGAACGCAATATTTCATAAACAACAACATATCAATATACGGTGAAAGGCTTGAAGATGAGTACGGTACCAAGTACGGAACGGGTGTAAATATCAGAATAAGGTTTTGATTATCCTCTGAACATGTCCTTTGATACTCTCATATAACTCCGTTTCAGATAGCTCATTTATGTTCTTCAAGGCATTACGCAGTTCCCCTTTTAAATCCTCATCGGTTGAGAGGTTCAACGCCCTTTCAATGTGGATCTTCGCACCTTCCATATTACCCTCTCTCAACTTTATCAGAGCGGCATCTATATGTATAAGCGCCCTCAGTTCGGATTTCAGGGGTTCCTCCAACCTTCTCCACGCCTTTTCCCACCACTCATGGGATTCAAAGTAGGAGCTTTCAAGGAAAGATTTCAAACCTTTCTCAATCTCCTCCTTGATATTCGGAATGTAAGCCACGACCTCTATTTCTACAAGGGCACCTTTCGGTAATTCCGATACCGCAACCGTGGATCTCGCCGGATAGTTTTCCTTGAAATACTTACCGTAAATCTCATTCACCTTGGGAAAATCCTCTATATTTTTAAGGAATATAGTGGTTTTAACCACATGCTCCAAGGTCAATCCTATCTCCGAGAGTACATTCGCTATATTGGTAAGGACCCTTTCGGTTTGGGATTCTATACCACTTTCCAGCTCTCCCGTCTCCGGATTTATGCCTATCTGTCCAGCGAGATATACGAAATCCCCGGCGAATTTATAAACTGAATATGGTCCTATGGGTTTTGGATATTTCGGCATTATAAACCGCTTATGGCGGATTTCAATGTATCAAGGGCCAGGGTCGCGCATTTAAATCGTGTTTTGAGGATCTCATCACCTATATGCTCTTCAAGGAACTTATAATCCAGATTCTTTATCTCCTCCACCGTTTTCCCGTTGGCGAAATCGCAAGTTATAGAGGCACAAGCCTGGGATACCGTGCATCCCTCACCCTCAAAGGACACCTCAACCCTTCCATCCTCACCCTTTCTTATGTATATTATAACGACATCTCCACAGCCCGGATTCCCACCTTTTAGAACGACATCGGCATCTTCCAGTTTTCCCCTCCTTCTCGGATTATGGTAGTGATCAAGTATATAATCCAAGAACATCTGCCTATCCATTTTCCTTCTCCTCTCTCAGTTCATTTAAAGTTTTCATTATCTTTGATTTCAGGCGGGCCACTTTGTTGGGATGGAATATCCTTCTCTGAGCGATTTTATCAAGGGTTGATTGGAGTTTCAATGCCCACTGCTCTTTCTCTTCCAGGGTTTGCGCCTTTTTGAACTTCCTAAGGAGATACTTAAACCTAACTTTCCACCTTAAATTTCTGAGTCTTCTCCTTTCATTCCTTCTCTCAGCCCTTAAAACGGATAAGCTCTTCTTTCTACCCATAAACCGAGTATTTTAAAGTTGATTTATTTTGAAGTCTCCATCTATTATTCTACCCGTTATCTTTCTCCTCCCGTTCCCGTAAATGTATCTGTTCCCTTCCTTTCTTGGGCTTCCCTCGGCATAAATATCCCCAGATACGATCTTCACATCCACGCTCAAATCGTCCAGCGGCGTGTAAATCGTTATATCACCGTCTATGATATTCAGATTCAACTCATCAAAGTTCCCTTTAACCACCACATCCCCATCGGCGATATGTACCAATATCTCCTTATAATTACCTTCAACCGTTATTGAACCATCAACGACGGCGACGGCGAGTTTAGAATCCTCCGGTACCCTCAAATGCTTTTCCTTATATTTCCCAGGTTCCAGCTGGGAGTCGGATGATGTTTCAACATGGACGTTCCCTTCAATTATATGAACCATGTAGAAGTCTTCTGGAAGATTCTCAAACATATCTCCTTTCATTATGGAAGATGCGGATAGAAACGCCTCTCCTATATCTTTCATAAAAGGTATAACGGGTACGGATGACAGAGATTTACCTACCATTTCAAATGTTGATGAGATCACATTCATTATGAAGTTCTCCATAGATTCCCCGAATTTGCTTTCCAAAACTTCTTCCTTCCTCTGATATTTCGGCTCCTCCTTCAAAGCCATTATCAACCTATAAGCCTCATCCGAAGATATTTTCCCTTCTTCAAGCATCTTCAATATCCTGCGTATTTCCTCCTTCATGATCCCGATATTATAAGGCCGAACTTTATATTTTTGTAAAAACAATTTTACAATTTATAAAACATTGTTTCCACTTTATAATATCCCGTATGCTTATGAAATGTCCGGTGTGCGGTGGAGAGTTGGAGATTCGCGAGCTCGCATGTACGAGATGCTCAACGAGGATAATAGGCAAGTTTAAAAGAACACCTTTTGAATATCTGAGTGAGGAGCAAATTGAATTCTTACTTGAATTCCTGAAATCCTGGGGGAACTTTTCAGAAGTCGCAAGAAGGTTAAAACTCTCATATCCTACCGTTAGGAGTAGGTATGCCGAGATACTTAGGGCCTTGGGTTTGGAGGAGGAACTCAGCATCTCCGAGATTTTGGATATGGTTGAGCGTGGAGAGATAAGTGCCGAGGAAGCTGAAAAATTGATACTTGAAAGAAAAAAGCGATAAATTTTACAACTTTATAATACCCGCTTATGGCAAGGGATAAGATAAGAGTAGCGATAATTGGGGTGGGAAATTGCGCTTCATCATTGGTTCAAGGTGTTTATTATTATAGGAATGCAAAGCCCGGGGACTTCATCCCCGGAATAATGCATGTTGAACTTGGAGGGTACCATATAAGTGATATAGAGTTTGTGGCCGGTGTTGATATAGACGCGAGAAAGGTAGGTAAGGATCTATCCGAAGCCATATTTTCCCCACCCAACAACACGTACAAATTCACCGATGTTCCGAAGCTCAACGCGAAGGTGTATAGAGGTATGACACACGACGGCATAGGGAAGTACCTGGCGGATGTTATAGTGAAGGCACCTGGTCCCACGGATGACCTCGTGAAGATCTTTAAGGACTTGGGTGTTGATGTGGTCGTGAATTTCCTCCCCGTCGGAAGTGAAGAGGCCACCAAATGGTACGTTGAGCAGGTGATAGCGGCGGGTGCGGCCTTCGTCAATGGAATACCCGTCTTCATCGCCTCCTCGGAGTATTGGAGTAAGAGATTTGAGGATGCCGGACTTCCAGTCATAGGGGATGATATAAAGTCTCAGGTGGGTGCGACCATAGTTCATAGAACCCTCGTCCAACTCTTCATAGATAGAGGGGTGAAACTTGAAAGGACATATCAGATAAACTTCGGCGGTAATACGGACTTCCTCAATATGCTTGAAAGGGAAAGACTTCACTCAAAGAAGATATCAAAGACTAACGCCGTTAGATCTCTCCTACCTTATGATATAGGGGATGAGAACATACATGTTGGACCATCCGACTACATACCATGGTTAAAGGATAGGAAGTGGTGTTATATAAGGATGGAAGGGAGAACATTCGGCGATGTGCCTCTGAACATAGAAGCGAAGCTTGAAGTTTGGGATAGTCCAAACTCCGCGGGTGTGATGATAGACGCCATAAGATGCGCTAAGCTCGCCAAGGATAACGGTCTTAAAGGTGCCATACTTGAACCATCAATGTACTTTATGAAGACTCCTCCAAAGCAGGTTCCCGATTGGAAGGCGAGACAGCTGCTTGAAGAATGGATAAAGAAGTACTCAATTGATAAAAAGGAAAGCAAGAAGGAAGAATGATTAAGTGATAGGTATATTAACCGGGGCGGTAGTCCTCAGCGTCCTACACTCCCTTATACCTACGCATTGGCTTCCGATAGTCCTCATAGGGAGATCTGAAAGGTGGAGTAGGGGTGAGATCTTAGGATTCACGGCCATACTTGCCTTCTCGCACACACTCAGCACCATACTCATAGGTATATTGATAGGTTTCATAGGTTATTCCTTATCTCAATATCAGGAGATCTTTGCAAAATTCGTCGCCTCATTAATATTGCTCACTCTGGGGGTGTTTTACATAATCAAACACCTCAGGCAGAAAAATCCGCATGTTCATATAGAAGTCTCAGGAAACAAAAAGTTTATAACCATACTCAGTCTAACAACCGTTATGTTCTTCTCCCCATGTATAGAGATAGAGGCTTACTATCTCGCGGCGGGTACCAAAGGGTGGGGGGCGGTATTCGCGATATCCGTGATATATGTGTTTATAACATTGACACTTATGGAGATCTTCGTAATGCTCGCCCTGAGGGGTATGGATATAAAAAAGTTCCATACGCTTGAACATAAAGAGAATTTGATAACGGGCTCCGTCCTTATGGCACTCTCGCTCATAAACCTCCTGATTCAATGAGGGTGGTGTTTCTCACGGGCGCGGGTATATCCGCAGAGAGTGGTATTCCGACTTTTAGAGGGAAGAGTGGATTATGGAACAATTACAAACCCGAGGATTTGGCTACACCTACGGCGTTTATGAGGGATCCCGTGCTCGTTTGGAAATGGTACGATTGGAGAAGAGGTATAGTATCAAAAGCGAAACCCAACCGGGCGCATATCCTGATAGCGGAGTTGGAGAAGGAGATTGATGTTATTGTTATAACCCAGAATGTTGATGGGCTTCACCAGAAGGCGGGAAGTACAAGGGTTCTGGAATTGCACGGTAATATATGGAGGGTTAGATGTACCGCTTGCTATGATACATATTATAACTACGAGGTGCCTCTAAGGGAGATTCCCCCCAGATGTGTAAATTGCGGAGGTATCCTTAGACCGGATGTCGTTTGGTTTGGGGAGGAGATACCTGCCAATATTCTTGAAGAATCGTTCAGAATATCCGAGAATTGTGAGGTGATGGTGGTGGTTGGAACATCGGGCGTCGTTTATCCTGCTGCATATTTGCCGTTTATAGCCAAGAGAGCAGGAGCGAGATTGGTGGAAATAAATCCAGAAGATACGCCCATAAGTTCAATATCGGATATGAAGATAAGGGAGAAAGCAAGTGGAGGTATGGAAATATGCGTCAAATATTTGCGCTCTCTTTTGTAGTATTCACGATAATGGTGGGTTTCAGCATGTTGTTCCCCGTGCTA
The DNA here is from genome assembly GCA_015492295.1 of Caldifarciminota bacterium. Lineage (GTDB taxonomy): Bacteria > Hydrothermota > Hydrothermia > LBFQ01 > LBFQ01 > Caldipriscus. The sequence goes on along the minus strand of WGFI01000079.1, from coordinate 18,145 downwards.
CCCTTCTGGGCGACGGACATAGGAGCATCACCCTTTGAAGTGGGTTTGATATTCTCGGCATACCCCCTCGCCCAAATCATAGCCTCCCCCGTATGGGGTAGGATCTCGGATAGATACGGGTATAAGCTGGGTGTTATGGTTGGTAGCATAGGTTTCGGATTGACCTCACTTCTTATACCCATTTATCACTCCGTTCTTTATCTCATAGGTGTCAGATTCGTAGGTGGTCTTATATCCTCCGCGGCCTTACCGTCATCAAGCGCATATGTCGGAGCGATTTCCTCCGATGAATTATCAACGAGGAACTTCGGAATATATGGTGCATCCTTGGGATTGGGTATAGTTGTGGGTCCTTTCATAGGAGGATTGTCGTCAAACTTCGGGCTTGATGTTCCTTTTTATGTATCGGGTGCCATGGGTCTCCTTTCATCCATTATGGCATACATAACTCTCATGAATATAAAAGGGAAAACCGCGAAAAAGGGTAAATCTCCTATATCCACCTTCAAAAAGTATCTTATCTTCCTCGGATTCGTTGTAATGCTCATAATGGTGAATTTTGAGGTTATATTGGCCCTTTTCATAAAGGATAGGTTCGGTCTTGGAGCCAGGGAGGTTGGGTATCTATTGGGATTTTCCGGTTTGGTGGGAGCAGTAGTGCAAGGGAATGTCGGAAGGATAACCAAGTTCATAAGTGAGAAACTCGCAATAGGTCTATCCTTTCTCATAGGAACAATAATATCCTTTCTCGTTCCATTTTCCAAGAGTTTCTTTATGCTTTCACTACTCGTGGTTATTCTGGTCGCCTTCTCAGGAATATCCCAACCTTCATTGTTGAGTTTGCTTTCAAAGGGTGAGAGTAATAGGGGGGAGGTTATGGGAAGGTATCAGTCCGCGAGCGCGATGGGAAGGATAGTGGGCCCTACTATAGCGGGTTATCTCTATTCTTTGAGCATGAATCTGCCCTTTTTATTCGCCGGAATCCTTTCCCTTTTCATGTTTTTCCTTTGGAATCTTCTCATAGTGAGGAAGGACACAGGGTAAAGAGAACCTCAGGTACTTTATTGAATCCTCAACCCATAAAGTCCTTCTTAAAATGTTTTTCTTGATGGCAATCCGTTTTGAAAGTACGGTTATGGTATAAGAGTTCAGAACGGCACTTAAAAGCAGGAGCAAGGATACCAAAATTATGTGCAGGAGTAAGGAACCTTTCATCTCCTAAACTTCCTTTTCTTTTCAATTCTAAAAGGATAGGCGAACCTCCTATCGCTTAAAAGCTTATGATAATTGATCTCCCCGATCTTTCTATATATTCTGAGTTTGGCGGATCTGCTTCTCGGATTCTCTTTCAATTCTTCTTCCGAAGGGGTTATCGGTTTCTTAGTTATAGGTTCCACAAAGGGGTAATTCTTTAAAGACTTTACCGCTCTATCTTCAAGGGAATGAAATGTTATAACCGCCAATATTCCTCCGACTTTTAAATATTTCAATGCCAACGCTAAACCTCTTTTTAAATTCCCCAATTCGTCGTTTATGTATATCCTCAAAGCCTGCCAAACCCTCGCCTTGGCTCTATTTCTAAGTTTTACGGGATACAGAGAATCAACTATGTTGGCTAAGGTTTTAGTGGTGAATTTTTCGGTGTTCTTGCGTAAGCTAACTATCCTCCTCGCTATTATTCTGCTCTTCTTTTCCTCACCGTACATCCTAAGTATCCTTTCTATATCCTTCTCGTTCAGTTCTTTCAGAACCTCATAAGCGGGCTTTCCTTTTTTAGGATCAAATCTCAGATCAAGAACCTCATCCTTTTGAAATGAAAAACCGCGACCGCACTCCAACGATACCGATGATATTCCGAGATCAAAGAGTATCCTATCAACATAGGTGATACCGAGTTTCAACATCACCATATCAATCTCCTCATAGCCTATATTGAACAGCTTTATGTTTGATAACGCTGGTATCTTAGGAAAGACTAAGGAATAGGTGTAGGGATCCTTTTCAAGTCCTATCAATATTCCTGGATGAATCCTTTTTGCAATTTCAAATCCATGACCACCCAATCCAAAGGTTGCATCTATTACCTTCAAACCCGGTTTTAAGTCCATATATTCCAAAACCTCGTTTAACATTACGGGTATATGCTTTAAATCCTCAGCCATAAGGATACTCTTAAATCGTTCCATTCAAGTTTCCCAGAATCTCCGTATATCCTGCGCTGGGATATACTACCATCAAAACCCAACTTTATCCTATTGAAGGAGTACTCCTGACCTACGGAAAACATAGGTAAGTACAGAGAATCGTAATTAACTATTCCCGCCCCTATCTTTAATCTGAGATCCTTCGTAATGTTGGTCTCATACCTCAAAATGCCCGTTCTTCTGTATATGGTATATATATTTAAACTCAGGGAGGAGAATCTTTCATCCTTCAATGCTATAAATGTGTATATAAAGAGATTCACATTCATTGAATCCAAATCCCGCATGACCGCTCCATTTATGTAGTAAGAATATCCTCTCCTTATCAGGAATTCTAAACCAACATATCTCCCATTTTGATTTTTACCCGCTAAGATGCCGATTGATAGAGGTTGAATTAAGGAATAACCGAGACTTAAACCCATATCCTCAAATCTCTCATTGAACTCATAACTCTCAACCTTTAAATCCGCCCTGTAAATATTGTTGTAATATAACGATACGGCAACCTTTTTATTAGAATACATTAAGAATGAATTTCCAAAGAACATATCAAGTTTTTGTCCAAAATCCTTCATTTGATAACCTGCAAAACCATATTTATCATAGGTAGGGATGGAAAGCGTCCAGAAATAACCTGAAAAATCAGCACCTACATTCAAGGATAAACCGCTCACAAACGATACTGCATAAGTTGAAAAGTATGGATAGATAAAGGACATAATCCGTGTATTTTAAAGTTGGACACTTAAATTTAGTTCCAAGGATTTCTCAGCTGTATAATACTCAATTATGGCAAAGGATTATAGAAAGGAGTTTTGGGAAGGTTTGAAGGAGTTAGAAGAAAAGTTGAAGGAGACTGATAAAAAGATAAAGGAACTCCTGGAAAGTCAGAGAAAGACGGATGAACAGATGAAAGAGACTGATAAGAAGATAAAAGAACTTATGGAAAGTCAAGAGAAAACCGATAAGAAGTTGAAAGAGCTTATGGAGAGTCAGAAGAAAACCGACTATCAGATAAAAGCCGTAACGAAAGCGATAAGCGAATTGAACGGTGTATGGAAAAGGTTCAGCGAGAAGATAGTTTTTGATAACATAGAAAACACACTGAACACCTTAGGATTTAATGAGTTCGTAATAAGTAGGAACTTAAAGAGGGAACATAATTCTCAGCATATGGAGATAGATATATTGGCAGTAGGTGAAGATTATGTTTTAGTTATGGAAGTTAAGACTACTTTAAAGGTTGGGCATGTTAGGAAGTTCGTTAAGAAGTTGAAGAAGAAGTTTTTGAGTTTCTTTCCTGAGTTTAAAGGTAGGTATAAGGTTTATGGTGTTGTTATTGGCATAAACTTTCAAGAAGGTGTTGATGAGTTTGCCATTAAGAACGGTTTGTTGGTTTTCAGGTATAAGGACAAAGGTGAGGTTGAGGTATTGAACCCTGAGGGGTTTAAACCGAAGGATTTTTCAACTTTATAATACCCACTTCGGCCCCATCGTCTAAGGGCTAGGACGCCACTCTTTCAAGGTGGAAGTGGGGGTTCGAGTCCCCCTGGGGCCGTTGCCTTTAAAAAGATACTCAACACCTGAACTCCTAAGCCTTTGGTCCGAAAAAAACAAATTTAGAACCTGGGCCAAGGTTGAATGGGCAGTTGCTAAAGCACAGGAGGAGTTAAACATAATCCCTAAGGGTCTCTCAAACGATATTGAAAAACTCATCAAGGATGAAAGGTTTTGGGAAGATGCCCCAAAGAAGGTTGAGGAGTTTGAAAAGATTTATGATCACGATGTTTTGGCTTTTTTAAAGGTTATGGAGGATGCTCTTGGAAGTAAAGGGAAGTATATACATTACGGTTTGACATCGTCCGATGTGGTTGATACTGCGAATTCCCTGTTAATTAAGGAAGCACTAAGACATATAAAGTCTGAACTTTTGAAACTTTCGGAGGAGCTATTTGAAAAGGCGGAGAGATACAAATATTCTCCTGTAATGGGAAGAACTCATGGTGTTTTCGCTCAACCCACGACCTTCGGTTTGAAGTTTTTAAGCTTTTACTCCGAAGCTTTGAGGAATATTGAGAGGTTGAGAATGGCGATTGAGGAGTGTTCATATGGAAAACTCTCAGGTGCTGTTGGGAATTACCTTACGAATCCCCCAGAAGTTGAGCGAAAGGCTCTTGAAATTCTCGGTTTGAAGGTTGAACCCGTATCAACTCAGATAATTCCCAGGGACAGGTACGCGTACGTGATGAACACGCTGATGCTTATAGGGAACTTTCTTGAAAGATTGGCGATAGAAATCAGATTATCTTCAAGAACGGAAGTCGGAGAGATACTTGAACCTTTCGGTAAAACTCAAAGAGGATCCTCAGCCATGCCTCATAAAAGGAATCCTATAAAGAGCGAAAGACTTACAGGCATATCAAGATTGCTCAGGGGATGGGCTTTATCCGAGAATGAAAGCGTCGCTTTATGGCATGAGAGGGATATAAGCCACTCATCCGTTGAAAGGTTCGTATTACCCGACGCGACTACAACCCTGCACTACGCTTTGCGTTTGGCTGCGAATATAATAAAGTCTTTGGTCATTGATACGCATAGAGCGTACAAGAATATTGAGAAGTTTGGGGATTTTTATTTATCTTCCTTATTACTTATGCTACTAACGGATAAAGGGATTTCAAGGGATGAGGGATACGAGTGGGTTAAGGAGGTTTCCCAGAGGGCTTTTGAAAATGGAACGAGTATAATCTCGGAGGCATTGAAACACGATAAAATTTCCAGCGTATTGAATGAGGATGAGCTTAGGGCTAAGTTGAAACTGGATATTAGGAAATACGTTGATAGTGTGTTCAGTAGATTTTCAGCCTTAAAATAACCGTCAATGATGTTGGAAAAACTCAAACTTCCTGATGATTTAAAGAATTTGAGTTATTCTCAGCTTAAAGATTTGTCTCAGGAGATAAGGGAGCTTATAATAACCGTAACATCCGAGAACGGTGGTCATGTTGGGCCGAATTTGGGAGTCGTTGAGCTTACAATATCAATTTTAAGAAACTTCAACCCTCCAAAGGACAAGATAATATGGGATGTATCTCACCAGACCTATGTTTATAAGATACTTACGGATAGATTGGAAAGGTTCCATACATTGAGAAAGTATAAAGGAATATCGGGTTTTGCCAACATCTTTGAAAGCCCTTATGATGCGTGGGGAGCGGGACACGCAGGTACGGCTTTATCCGCAGCCTTGGGTTTTGCAAAGGCCAAAGATTTTACGAACGAGAATTACAATGTCGTATGCGTAATAGGAGATGCCACACTCACGGTGGGAATGACACTTGAAGCGATGAACAACGCAGGTACATTGGGTGTTGATCTCATAACGATTCTTAACGATAACGGCTGGTCAATAGATAAGAATGTTGGTATAGTCGCACACATACTTTCAAAGGTTCAGGTCAATCCGTTGTACAATACGCTGAAAGATAGGATTTACAGACTCCTACCTGAAAAAGGGAAGTATTGGAGTAGCAAATTGGAAGATGTTGTAAAGACCATAGTTCAGGATCCAGCGGCATTATTTGAATTCTTCGGTTTCAGATATATAGGTCCCATAGATGGTCATAACATAAAAGTCCTTGATGAGGTCATAAGTAAAGCGAAGGATTTGAAAGGTCCCGTTCTTATCCATGTCATAACCCAAAAAGGCAGGGGATTCAACCCCGCTTTGGCCGATCCCGAGACTTTCCATGGTTTGGGTCCTTTTGACAAGGTTGATGGGAAATCAAAGAAGAAAAGGGATCTACCAACCTATTCATCCGTATTTGGAGATACGGTGCTTGAAATAGCGAGGAGGGATCCAAAGGTCATAGGTATAACCGCTGCCATGCCCAAGGGAACGGGTCTTTCTAAGCTTAGAGACAATCTAAAATCTCAGTACTTTGATGTGGGAATAGCGGAGCAGCATGCGGTAACCTTTGCAGCTGGACTTGCGAGGGCGGGCGCAAAACCCTTCGTAGCGATATACTCAACTTTCTTACAAAGGGCTTACGATAGCATCATACACGATGTTGCATTACAGAGATTGCCGGTGAGATTCTTTCTGGATCGTGGTGGTTTAGTAGGTGATGATGGTCCGACTCATCATGGAGTATTTGATTTATCCTATTTAAGATGCATACCCAACTGCGTCGTTGCTTCACCGAAAGATGGGGATGAACTTAGGGATCTTATATATACCGCTTGGCTTTATGAAAATGGGCCCATATTTATAAGGTATCCTCGTGGTAGCGTTCCAAAACCTTTAAGTGGTAAGAGTCCTAAGGTTATTCCCATAGGGAATTGGGAGGTGTTAAAAGAAGGGGAGGATGTTCTATTGCTTGCCGTTGGTTATTTCGTTCATCCTATCCTTGAAATATCAGAAGCTCTCAAAGATTATGGAATAAATCCTTGGGTTGTGAATGCCAGATTTATAAAACCTTTGGATGAGGAACTTTTGGAGACTTTGATTCCGAGGATCGGTTATATCTTTACCTTTGAGGACAACGTTTTGAAAGGAGGGTTTGGAAGTGGAATCTTGGAGTTCTTGGCGGATAGAAACCTCTTAAACGGTAAGAAAATCCATAGGTTCGGTATTCCCGACAGGTTCATACCTCATGGAGATAAGGGTAAGCTACTTATGGAGTTGGGACTTGATAATGAGAGTCTGATAAGGAGCATACTGAGAGTCTTGAACCTTAGGGTTCAGCCTTAGAGAGCACGAAAAGGAAACGCAAAAAACAAGCCTTCGGTACCTCTATGGATTTTATCAGGAGAAAATTAAAACGATACATCTTTCAGCCTTAGAATAACAAACTATGGCTACGAAGGCGCAGTTGGAGAAGATGAAGAAAAAACCGAAGTTTAAAACTAGGAAAAGGAACAGATGCCAGATCTGCGGTAGGGATCATGGGTATTTTAGGCAGTTTGGGATATGCAGAATATGTTTCAGGGAACTCGCGCTTGAAGGGAAGCTACCAGGGGTTATAAAAGCGTCATGGTAGGAGGTGGAACATGCTAAGCGATCCTATAGGAGATATGCTAACCAGGATCCGAAACGCCATAATGGTTAATAAGAAGGAAGTTGTGATAGAACCCGTGTCTAAGTTTAAAATGGCTATACTTGATGTTATGAAGCGAGAGGGTTATATTGATGGGTACAGGCTTGAAGGCGAGGGGGTAAAGAAAAGGCTGATCGTACATCTGAGATACTACAAAGGGAAGCCCGTAATCCAATACATTGAAAGGGTATCAAAACCTGGAAGGAGGGTGTATGTGGGTGTTGATGAGATTCCTAAGGTTTTTAACGGACTCGGAATAGCAATACTCTCAACCTCAAAAGGTGTGCTATCTGACAGGGAAGCCAAGAAGCTGCGCGTTGGTGGGGAACTGGTATGTAAGGTCTTCTAAGGGGGAGGTTTGAAATGTCAAGACTTATAAAGAAGCCTTTGGAAATACCGAAAGGTGTCAGTGTTGATATTATGGAAGGCCTGGGGAAGTTCAAGGGTAGGATGACCAAGGGGAAGATATTTAAATTCAAGGGCGCGAAGGGGGAATGTGAGGTTTATGTTCCACCTATGATAAATGTGGAGGTGAAGGACGGTAATATTATCGTACATCCGGTGGATACGAAGGATCTACCTAAACCCGATAGAAAACTCGGAAAAGCCTTACCCGGCACGATATACCGCCTTTTGAGAAATGCCATAATAGGGGTTTCGGAAGGTTATAAAAAAGAGCTCAAAGTTGTGGGTACAGGATACAGAGTAAGGAAGGAGGGTAAGAAGCTGGTATTCTCGGTTGGATATTCCCATCCTGTGGAATATTCTCTGCCGGATGAATATTCCAAGTATGTCAAGGTGGATGTTCAGGGTCAGGATACGGTTATCGTATCAGGAACCAGCAAGGAACTTGTGGGACTCGTAGCAGCTCAGATAAGATCCATAAAGGAACCCAATGTATATACCGGAAAGGGGATACGGTACGCGGACGAGGTTATAACGCTTAAACCTACGAAGAAAACCAAAGTAGGAGGATGATAAATGAATTATGTATCCGAAAGGAAAAAGACGGAATACAGATACAAAAGGAGGAAGAGGAGGCATTTAAGGGTTAGGAAGAAAGTTTCGGGCACTCCTGAGAGACCGAGATTGGTCGTTTTCAAATCCAACAAGCACATATACGCTCAGCTCGTGATAGATTATCCTTTCGGTCCTTGTAAAATAATAACGGGTGCATCAACCCTATCACCTGAAATAAGGGATAAGATAGCGAATTTAAAGGGTGTTGAAAAAGCGAAGGAGGTCGGAAGACTCATAGCGGAAAGGGCTAAGAAATACGGTATAACCAAGGTGGTTTTTGATCGTGCGGGATACAAGTATCATGGCAAGGTTAAAGCGTTAGCCGAGGGCGCCCGTGAAGGGGGACTTGAATTTTAAGGAGGTTGAGCATGGAACAGTTGGTTGAACATACGGTTTTGATAAGAAGAACATCAAAAATGACGGCGGGTGGTAGGAAGTTTCATATAGACGCGTGGGTCGTCGTGGGTGATGGGAAAGGAAGGGTGGGCATAGGTCATGGGAAGGCGCAAGAAACCCCGGATGCCATTCAGAAAGCCATAAGGAGGGCGAGAAAGAATATGATAAATGTCGTCATAGTTAGGGATACGGTACCGCATGACATAAAAGTTAAATTCAAGGCTACGAAGCTCATAATAAAGCCGGCCTCACCCGGAACCGGTATAATAGCTTCAAGACCCGTCCGTGCGGTTTTGGAGGCTGCGGGATACAGGAATGTTCTTACGAAAATAATAGGTTCAACCAATCCCATAAATTCCTTATACGCTACCATAAAGGCGTTGCAGATGATGAGATCCCCTGAGGAGATCCTTGAGGCGAGGGGTAAGCTTAGAAAGGAGGTGAAGAATGAAGAAACTCAAAATAACGCTTAAAAGGAGCTTCATAGATAAAAAAGCCAAAACCAAGAAGATATTGAGGTCCTTGGGATTCAGAAAGAGAGGTCAGACGGTCATACATAAAGATACTCCCACCATAAGGGGACAGATAGAGAAGGTGAAACATTTCATAGAAGTTGAGGAGGTTGAAGATGCCTAGGGAATTCTTAATGCCGGAAATAGCGGAAAGCGTTGTGGAAGGTGAAGTTTCAAAGTGGCTTGTGAAGGAGGGCGATGAGGTTAAGAAGGAGCAACCCTTAGTTGAGGTGATAACGGACAAGGTTACGGTTGAAGTTCCATCCCCCTTTGAAGGCAAGATACTGAAACTCTTGGTCAAGGAGGGAGATGTGGTCAAGGTACATCAACCCATACTGGTCTATTCCGAGGGTGATGAGGAATTGGAGGAGGTTGAGGTTCCCTCTAAAAGTGCCGAGGTAGAGGTAAAGGAGGAGGTTAAAGAGGAAGAAATTAAAGAAGAACAGATAGTAGAGGTTTCTCAGCGTAGGGTTCTGGCCGCACCGGCTGTAAGAAGATTGGCCAGGGAAATGGGTATAGACCTCTCAAAAGTCAAAGGGACGGGTCCCAAGGGGAGGATAAGGAAGGTTGATCTATTGAGATACGCCGAGGAGGTCAAGGTGGAGAAACCCGTTGAAGAAAAGAAGGTTGAGATACCGAAGGAAGTCGTTATAGAGGAGGAAGTAAAGAGGATACCTCTGAGAGGTGTTAGAAGGAGTATAGCCGAGCATCTCAGGAAATCTAAGGATCGCGCCGTGCATGCGTTCCACGCCGAGGATATGGATTTCACAAACCTTATGAATCTACTTGAAAGATTGAAACCCTTGGCGAATGAGGAGGGAATAAAACTATCAATATTCCACTTGTTCGCGAAATCCGTAATATCCGCATTAAAGAAGTTTCCCGAGTTTAACGGGAATGTTGATGATGAGAAGGGTGAGATAGTGCTTTATAAGAATATAAATCTTTCAGTCGCCGTGGATACTCCGGATGGTTTGAAAGTTCCTGTGGTTAAAAACGCTGATAGGAAAAGTCTAATTGAGCTTGCGAGAGAGATAAAAGAATTGGCGGAAAAGGCGCGAAACAATACGCTTTCTCTGGATGATGTTAAAGGTGGAACCTTCTGCATAACGAACATAGGTTCCATAGGCGGCGTGTTTGCTTATCCGGTTATAAATTACCCGGAGATAGCCATAATCGCCCTTCCGAGACCCAGAAAGATGCCCGTATTTGTGGGGGATAAGGTTGAAGCCAGATATATAGCAACCATAGTTATCACCTTTGATCACAGAGCGGTTGATGGTGCTCATGCTGCCAGATTCCTAAACTATCTAAAATCCTTGGTGGAAAATCCGGATAAACTCATGCTTAACCTATGAAAACTCTTAAATCCTTACTGAACTTCTTTAAACCTGAAATGGCGGTTGATTTAGGAACATCAACCACATTGATCTATGTCAAGGGCAAAGGTATAGTTCTAAGGGAGCCTTCCGTTATAGCTTTGGATTCAAGGACTCACAAGGTTGTGGCGGTGGGAAGGGAAGCGAAGAAGATGCTTGGAAAGACCCACGAGGGACTCATAGCCAAAAGACCTATAAGGGATGGGGTTATACACAACCTTGAATATGTTCAATATATGCTTTTGGAGTACAAGAAAAGGGCCATAAAGAATTTCATCGCAAATCCCACTATGATCGTGGCTGTACCTTCTGGTGCGAATGATGTTGAAAGGAAAGCCGCAATAGATGCCGCTAAGAGTATAGGTGCGGGTCAAGTTTATCTCATAGAGGAGCCCGTTGCATCGGCCATAGGCATAGGGCTTGATGTCTTCGATTCAAAGGGTCATATGATAGTGGATATAGGCGGCGGAACCTCCGAGATAGCGTTGGTATCACTAGGGGGGGTGGTTTATAAGTATCCCATAAGGACCGCTGGGGATGAAATGGATGAAGCCATAGCAGACTACATAAGAAAGACTTTCAACATAGCCATAGATGAGAATGTTGCGGAGAAGATAAAGATAGAGATAGGGGATGTTTATGGAGAAAATAAGATGGAGATGGAAATAATCGGTTGGGATCTATATACGAGAAAGCCAGCCAAAATAATGCTAACCTCGGATCACATCAAGGAGGCTCTCAACGGTGTGGTTTCGGAACTCGTGAATGCTATAAGGAAAGTTCTTGACAATGCTCCACCAGCGTTGGTACAGGATGTGTTGGAGGAAGGTATATATCTAACCGGTGGAGGTTCAACTATACGAGGTCTTGATAAGAGGCTTGAAGAGGAAACGGGAATAAAGTTTATGCGAGCGGAAAATCCTTATGAAAGCGTTGTTAGGGGCGCAGGTAGGGTTTTGGAAGAGCTGGATAATAGAAATTCGCAGTATCACAAACTCCTACATTACACCAAAAGACCTTGACAAACCTTTACAATTCAGAGATAATAGCGGTTCTGGTTTCATTGATGTTTCTGTTCCCTTTAAGCAGGAATATCATAGGTAATGTTATACCCTATATCTTCTATCCCGCATTTTTTGTGGAAAACAGTATATCCGATATTTTTTATTTGAAAATGCAGAGGGATGAGCTTCTGAGATTGAAAAGCGAGATAAGGATCATATTTCCCGTTGATACTCTCTTAGCGTATCCTGTGAGATTTAAAGGCTACTGCCATTTTTCCGGTTGGAATTCTCCCAATGATCCAAGCTTTATAAAGGTGCTTTGCGATTCCGTTGCTGATGAAGATGATATACTCTGGGCTTCTGGATTCGTAGGATATGTGGTTAAGTCAAATGGAAGATTTGCCGAGGTTCAAACCCTATTATCACCCGAGTTCTATACTATGGTCGTGGATAAGAGATCCTTAGTCATGGGGGTTATGAAGGGTGGAAGCACACCTACGATTGAATTCATACCTTATGGTTCCGATGTTAAACAGGGTGATACATTGTATCTAAAAGAGCATCCAGGGGTATATGTTGGTACCGTTAAATTCTTGATACTTTCTCCGCCTTTTATAACCATCAAGGTTGAACCTTTGTGGAGGTATGAGGTATGGACAAAGTTTTCTCTTTTAAGACCTTTGGAGCGATTTTAGAGATACTCATAATTATCTTTGGATACCTTCTCTTGGGATACACGAAGCTGAATCCCCTGGATATATCCGTAGTTTTGATCGGCGCGTTTATCGTGTTCCTCAATAAGGATAAGTGTTTCAGGTTCGTTTCAGAAAACAGGGTTTATTTTATCCTATCAACTTTCTTCCTATTGAGCGTCCTGCTCTCATTGCCTTTCTCTTATAGCAAATTTGAGGTTCTTAAAAATTTCATTCAGTATGCGGCATATCTCTATTTGATACCGTTTTTATTTATCGTGGATTTTGATTTTAAGAGATACCTACGGATAAGCTTCTTGCTTCTGGGTATCCTGCTGGTTTTATATTCTATACCTTTTTTTTGTTCCCCTAAGCCTGTGAGACTTCAAATATTGAATGTTCATCCAAACAGCACAGGCTTTATATTCTCTTTGATAGCGATTTTAAATATATTTCAACCCACCCTATTTGTATTTTACGCTTTTGTGGTTTCATTGACATTTTCAAGGGCATCCTTACTCTCGCTTTTCATCTCATCAACTATGTTGGGAATACTTAAAAGGGATTGGAAAGTGGGGATACTATCAATCGTTCCTTTGATTTTTATGATCAGCATGCCTACGCTTGCAAAGTTTTATAAAAAATCACCTATATGCTCCTATACCGAGACATCAAAAATATCCAAAAATTTAAAAGTTAAACCAACGGATATAAACATAGTGAGAATCTACGATATGGACAGGTTCAAGCTTTGGGAAGCGTCATGGAAGATATTTTTAAAAAAGCCCCTGTTCGGTGTCGGTTCCGGGAACTTCAATTACGCCCTTAGGGATATGTGCTACAAAGGAGAATTGGGAGAGGATGTATGTCAATTTTCTTTAAAATTTGAAGATTCCCACAATATATTCTTAGCGAGCTTAATGGAAACAGGTGTAATTGGATTTATATCGTTTTTGACATTCTTTATATATTTATTCTTGACATTGTTAAGAAATCGTAAATATCATCATTTTAGCATATTGATCCTTCTCATAGGATTAAGTTTTTTACATCCCACGGTATTTTTTATAAGATTTATTGGTGTGCTCTCCTGGTTTGTACTTCTTGAAGGGGTTTTAAATCACAGAAAATTTAGGGTTCCAAAGCGATGAAATATATAAAGCTTTGGTGAAAGTGTTCCTCCTATATCCTATCTCAACATGGCGAAATGAGCTTATAAACCTTGAAAATCTATCAAAATCTTCCGTATCATACAGGTATCTTTTTAGAACATAGTACCCTATCTTCAAGAAATAGGTCTTCCATCTTTCAAACAGGCCCAATGCTTCGTCAATCTTCGTACGATCATCAAAATAAATTATCCTCTCCCAGATCTCCAAAGATTTGTGAAGTTCATCACCCATTTTTATGAAACCTTTGCATATTCCAGGACTACCCTCGCTTAATTCGTAAAGGACCCTATCGTCGGTATTTACTATCTTTGAAAAGTCCTCATATCTCAGAGGTGAGAACCTGACTTTGAAGGATCTTGAAAGCACGGTAGGCACAACGAAATTCGGTCTTGATGATATGAGAATAAAAACCGTTCTCTTACTCCCCTCCTCCAAAACCTTTAACAGGGCATTTTGACTTTCAAGGTTAGCGTCCTCTATATTCATAATTATTACCACTCTTAAAGGCATCTCAAATGGGGGTTTTTGTACCTCCTTCTGCATACTTCTTATCTGAGAGATTTTTATCATCTTCGCTTCTTCATAGTATGTCTCCGCCCTCAGTTTATAGGGCTGAGGTTCAACGCCCGAAATTAAAATCATATCTGGGGATTTTAACTCTCCGAATCTCCTACAATTGTAGCATTCATAACACGGTTTATTCCTTTGGGAACATACCAAACTCTGAGCAAATTCCAAAGATAGGGTAGATTTTCCTACACCTTCGGGACCGAAAAACATGATTGTAGGCAATTCATTTTTATATACCTTTTCCCATATACTGATCACCAGTTTCTTTGCCCCCTCCTGCGCTAAGGTTCTCCTAAATTCAATCATAATTTAAAAGTCCCATCCGAAGGATATGTTAAGTCTCGGACTGTATATACCCTTATCGTTAAAAGGAAACGCCCAATCAATCCTTATAGGGAAGTAGAGTATGAACCTAAGACCGATGCCAAAATCGGCGAATATATTGTAATCCTTACCGAGAAGATCAAAGGTTATAGGATATAGACCTTTATAAGATTTATTTATAGCGAAGTCGCTGCTGAACCATGCGTTTCCTATGTCAATGAATCCTAAGCCTCTCAGATTCCATATCTCAACCGGTAAGAAACCGAATTTCAACCTGTCTATGAATGGGAATCTGATTTCGGATGTGTATTGCACATAGTTGTTTCCTATTAAAGCTCGCACCCATTTATCCTCCTCATCATCATGAAAGAACTCGTATATGTTGTACCCTCTTATACCGAATGGACCACCCGCGGTATATACATCCCCATGCTCCCCAAAGCTCTTGGATGCTATGATCAAGTTCGCCCATATGGTTCTCGCAGTTATTCTCCTGAAAAACATCCCTATGAATTGTATCTCTCTGGTTTCAACCTGCGATGGCGGGATGGATGTGGATAAAGATAATAACCATCTTATTCCATCCGTGGAACCGAACTGGGTTATTAAAACATCGTCATATATCCACGCTACAAAGGATTCCAAACCCTTGGGATATTCAAATGTAGGATCGTATATGTTTTTCAGGAGGCTGTCCTGATGAAACTTTACCCAAGTGTTGTAATAAAAGGATATACCGCTCTCCATACGGAAAAACCTGTTAAAGGGATATGCTCCAAAGAGATCTATACCCAACCTCTTTTCAAAAACAAAGTAAGGTTCATAATACCGATAGAAGTACAGCTGGTAAAGGTTTAAACCTTTGTCTATCCTTCCCTTGAAATTGTAATAATTTATAATAAATTCAGAATTTTCTATGTTTTGAGACTGTCCGAGTATCTGCAATAGTATCCAATTATCTCCCGTTATATCGGAGAATAGCATCATTAAGGCTCCAACGGTTCCGTAGAAGCTTGAATATGAGAATCCTCCATAAGCGTAATCTAAACCCAATGTAAAACCCAAAGGTTCCTTAACTATGGATATATCAGGAGTATCAACGCGAATACCTTTCTCCGTATTGAGGACTATGGGACTTTCTTCCGTTGGCATCTTTGTGGATAAGAATACATCCCATCCCCCTTCCCAGAGCATACTCATAACCAACCTCCCATTGTCGGATATGTCATAGTCCTGTATCTCGGAGAAGTACTTGGTGAGTATGAAAACAGTATCATTTTTCAACTTGAAAAGGTTGGCGGAGCCTTTATAATCCGATATGAATACTATTCCATCATCCACTTTCTTGGGTTTTTTTAAAAATTTCCTACTCCCGAAGATCCTACTGATGTTTCCCGAAAGGGTTATTTTGTATATTGAAAAACTTCCTATATCACCATCAGGATTTCTATCGCTGACATATATGACGGTTGTATCGTCAAGCCATGAAGGATCATCGTCCGTAAAATCATCGTTAGTTAGCCTTCTCACCTCCCCTGTATTCAGATCAAGTACGAACAGATCAACTATACCATCCTTATATCCAACGAAAACCGCTTTACTGCCATCGGGAGATATATCCACACCGTGAGCCCCATCCAATCCCAAAAGTTCAAACCTCTTTACCCTTTTAAATTTCTTTAAGTCGTATATGCTGAGAATATCGGAATATGTACCCTGAGATATTACGGCCAACATGTTATCCTTTGATATGCTCAATGAAGGTTTAAGGACATGGAGATTCTCAAAGTCGGGGGATCTCTCGCCTTCCTGCAATAACTTCAGCCTCCGTGTTGCCAAATTCAGAACCCATACGCTCATCCTACCCCTCCGGTCGGATATAAATGCCACAGTTGAACCGTCGGGAGATATTGTGGCACCGACATTCATATAGGAATTATCACTTCTTCTCGTAATCCTTTTTAAATTTGAAGGAAATTCGTACTCTCCCAAAACCTTTAAAACTCTACCTTTGATGTACATAGAGAATTCTTCTGAAACTTCGTTTATATTCTTACCCGTGATTCTCCTCAATGCACCCCTTATGTTTCCGGACATTCCGAGTCTTATGAAATCCCGTAAGGCTCTATCCCCATAAGTGTCCTTTATATAATTAAAAAAAGCCTGCCCGTATCTGTATGATATATAACCTTGATAATAGTTCGCCTCTTCAAGCGTAAGCAACCTGAGATTCACAACCATATCCCTCATATAAACCTCCGTCCTCAGATCCCAAGGTCTGGCTAAGAATTCCGCCATACCTTCTATAAACCATAACGGTGGTTGAGAGTAGGATACGATCCCGCTCAAACCTCTTGAATATCCAAACTGTAAAGCATGAACCAGCTCGTGCCTAAGCACATGCCTAAAATCGTAATATGATCCCGCAAAGGGTACCACTATCCTCCTTTTAAATCCCTCCGTGAACCCTCCAACACCCTCGGGTACCAGGTACGGTGAAACATTGGTCTGTTGAAAATCCTTCGGTGATACATAAACTATAACTGGGATTTTTTCACCCTCCCTTAACGCTCCTGGGAAATACGAAGACAGCTCTTTATACGCATTTTCAAGGACATAAACGGAGAATTCTGCCAACCTTTCACCACCTTGATAATGATATATTTTGAAATGGTCACTATCAAGAACCCTCCATTTAAGATTCTTATACTCAACCTTGTTCTGACCGAAGGACCATTGTGATAGGATAACCAGAATCATCTCTTTTTCTTCTTCAACCTTTTCATACGAAACTTGTCCTCTCTTTCCCTATCTTCAAGGATCTGTTTTATAAACCTCATTTCGCTTTGTATTTGCGGTATTACCCTCTGTTCAAGCGTATTCACCCTTCTTGAAGTTTTCCTTATCTCATGCCCCAACTTCTTCAATTTGGCTTCAAGAGGTATCAGGTTAAATATCTTTTCCAGCAACCTCTCATAAACGGCCGCTGTCAGATCTATCCTGGCAGTTATACTGATCAAGGAGTATCCCCTTTCGGAAGGTTTCTTTATAAGATGTTCGGGTTTTAGCTCAGGAATTCTGACACCCCATATCTTTATTTCGGATTTTTTAACCGTAAGCTTTTTCCCCATAGATAATGCGGCGGATCTTAAAGCCTCAGGGCCATCAACACCCAACGCCAAGGATAAAACTCCCACGGCCTTCCTGGCCTCCCTGTCTATCTCCCTATGGGCTTCAACTATTGGTACGAGAAGCTTTTGAAATTCTCTCATCAAAGCATCCCTTTTTTTCCTTAAAAGCTCCGCACCCTGCTTGGCTATTACCAGCTGTCTTTTCCTAACCAAAAGATTCATACGAGTGGGGCTTACCCTCTGCATAGTGAGTATTATAAAGTTGAAAAATCCTTAGGCCTAAACCCCTCAGGGTTCAATACCTCAACCTCACCCTTGTCCTTGTACCTAAGAACCAACAAACCGTTCTTAATGGCAAACTCATCAACACCTTCCTGCAAGTTTATGCCAATAACAACACCATAAACCTTATACCTACCTTTAAACTCAGGAAAGAAACTCAAAAACTTCTTCTTCAACTTCTTAACGAACTTCCTAACATGCTCAACCTTTAAGGTAGTCTTAACTTCCATAACTAAAACATAATCTTCACCTACTGCCAATATATCTATCTCCATATGCTGAGAATTATGTTCCCTCTTTAAGTTCCTACTTATTACGAACTCATTAAATCCTAAGGTGTTCAGTGTGTTTTCTATG
>WGFI01000078.1 GCA_015492295.1 Caldifarciminota bacterium | reverse complement strand
GATAACAAAGAAACCTCTACAATACTTCTGATATACAACCAAACCACCTATATCATACCTCCCTTTTCCTCTGATATAAAACACGAGATACTTTCCCCAGTCAAGCAGATCAAGAGGATAGCCTTTAAGAGTTGAACCGAGAAGAGGCATAAACTCCCTCGTCTTCCAGTCTCTCTTATAATACTCCCACCTCCCCTTCACATGCAAAGCATTGTATCCCTCCAAAACCTTGTACTCACCCTTCGGTTTCGGTATATCCTCGCTTACAGGTAAGGTGTCAAAGTTCTTTATGAACCAAGCACCGTAATAAAACTCCACGACACCCCAAGATTTCACTATACTATCCGCCTGCTTACTTTCATCAAGTTGGGAAAGAAAATACATAAACATCAACATAAAGATACATTATAAGGCTGAAACGCTACTTTGGATGGTTGTTATAAATGCGTTCCAGTTTAACGCCCAAGCTTAGCACTATTCTATTCACAAAGTTAAAGTACGCTGAGATCAAAACTATATCAAGTATTTCCCTGTCTTCGTATCCTTTTTTTCTCAGGTTTTCTATATCCTCTTCCGTTATTTCATTCGGTTGCAGGGTTATTTTTCGGACGAATTTCAGCATCTCCTTTCTCCTTTCGTCAAGTGAGGATCCATCAAAATCTTTGAGGATTTCAGCGATTATAACATCATCCTTAATATATCTTTTCAACGCCTCGGAATGATGAATCGTGCAGTATTTACATTTATTTAGGAAAGATACCACCGTTGCTATCAATTCTCTATCAGCTCTACTTAGAGGGGAGCTGCCAAACATAAGATTCATATAAAGGTCCAGATGAGATTCCAAGGATTCGGGGTTGAGACTGTGAGACTTAAACACATTCGCTATATATCCCCGTTTTTCTCGTATTTTATCATAAACCTCCTTTATTTTTCCTTTTGCCTCCTCAGGTTCAATGACTTTAATCCAACAGATCATCATTAGCATTTTAAAGTTGAGTAGTATAGATGTGATACACGCTTTCCATCCTTATAATTCTCGCTTATGTTTTACATTTACCCTTTTATAACTTTTGGGACGGTGGCGCTGAATCATTATAACCTATGGGTTGATAAAGAACAGGCGGATGGAAATCCATATAAGAATCAGAACAGCGCTTTCGGTGCAGGACTGGGATTTTCGTATAGAGTAAATTACTTGGATATAGGTTTTTCGCTGAATATACTGTTTTCTTCCGCCACATCAAACTGGCGCGATGGTGGCAGCAACGCCTATATTGATTACACCCTACGACACACGCTTATGAACTATATGCTATCCATACCCGTTGGTTTGAGCTATCCCATCGCTTCAAACATATTCCTCTATGCTGGCTTTAAACCTATATTCGGTATATCCAGACTTTCATGGTACGATTCCGTTTATGCTTTCACCGATCTAGGTTTCGCTCAAATAACCTCTTGGGGCGTTAGAGACGCCGGACTCGGTTCATCGTCCTTTGGTTTGGGATTTAGCTTCGGTGGAGATGTTTTATTCTCTGGGAACTTAGGCCTACATCTCAGGTTCGGTTATGATGTTATAAACTTCAAGAATTACGAAGGAGAGTTGGAAGAAAGGTATTCGGATGGAACTGTAAGAAATAAAACGGCTTACTTGGTTTATGATAAGAAGGATGTAGAACTATCGGTAAAGGATAGGTCTTATGATCCATCAAAAGGGGAGGTGCCCGGCGAAGAAAACTTGAGCGGTTTCAGGTTTGATGTGGGATTAAAGATAGGTTTGGGCAAATGAAGGTTTTGGTTGTAGGCAAAGGCGGTAGGGAGAGCGCGATAGTGTGGAGATTGGTTAAGGATAATAAGGAATTGGAAATATATACAGCCCCGGGAAACCCTTATACCGCGAGGTTTGGAAGGAACATTGATATAAGGGAGGATGATGTTGATTCGCTCGTTTCTTTTGCGAAGGATGAGAATATAGATCTGGTTTTCCCAGGCGGAGAAACGAGTATAGCGCTTGGTATAGCGGACAAGTGTGAGAAGGAAGGTATAAGGGTGATAGCCCCAAAGGAGTACGCGGCGAAACTTGAAAGCAGTAAGATATGGGCTAAGGAATTTATGAAAAGGTATGGAATACCGACGGCCGACTTTGAAACTTTTGACGAGGACGAGTTTGAGGAGAGTATAAGATTCGTTGAAAACTCCAAATATCCGCTGGTTATAAAGGCCGATGGTCTTGCAGGTGGTAAAGGTACGGTGATAGTTAGGGATTTTAAAGAGGCCGTCAAAGTTCTGGAAGATTTCATCATAAAAGGGAAGTTTAAGGAGGCTTCAAAGAGGGTAGTTATAGAGAGATTCTTAAAAGGGGAGGAGGTCTCGGTTTTCATAATAAGCGATGGCAAAAAATGGGAATACTTAGGATTTGCAAGGGATTTTAAGAGACTTTACGACGGTGATGAGGGTCCGAATACGGGAGGTATGGGATCAATAGCCCCGGTTTATGTTGATGAGGAGACGGAGAGGTTGATAAGGGAAAATGTGGTTAAAAGGACGCTTGAAGGTATAAGGAAGGAAGGTTTTGAGTACCTGGGAATACTTTACTTCGGACTTATGATAACCGAGAACGGTCCTTTCGTTCTTGAATACAATGTAAGGTTAGGAGATCCCGAGGCCCAAGCTCTGCTACCGATATTAAAAGGAAACTTTCTTGATGCGGTCTTATCGGCCGCAGATGGAAACTTGGATGAGAGGACCTTGGAAGGTTTAGATGGATATTCCTGTTGTGTGGTATTGGCATCAAAGGGATATCCGGAAAAGCCCGAAACCGGCAAAGAAATTTCAGGTATAGATGAGGCAAGAAAGATAACGGAATATATATTCTTTTCAGGAGTTAGGGAGGTTGATGGGAAATTATATACATCCGGCGGAAGGGTGCTGTCCGTGGTTGGAACGGATAAGGATACGGATGGTGCTAGGAAGAAATCCTATGAGGCCGTGTCAAAAATAAAGTTTGAAGGGATGATTTATAGAAAGGACATAGGTTGGTAAGAAGGTTTTACGGTTTAGCGTTGGTAATATCCATCCTTATATTTGGAAGGATTTTTCCGGGAACAAAGGAATCCTTTTGTTTATACTTACGGACATTCGGAATACCCGATGGGGGGTGCGGGAGTTTCAGGGCTGTGAAAAGTTTGAGTAAATTTGATGTTTTGACTTCGTTGAGGTATAACCCTTTGGTTCTACCGACATTGATATTCATCGCTCTATATCCTTTGTTAAATGAGAGATTCAAGCTGCTTGGAATACTTATGATCGTCGCGTTATTCTTCATATTTACGGTTGTAAGAGCAATTTTTTATTTTTATGGCTTGGATGTCTCCTTCATAACCCTTCCACCGTAAAATCTCCAACTATGGAGAAGAAATATGGTGAGAAGGCGATAGAGGAAGCGGAACTTGAAGCGTGGGACAATCCTTACCCCGACAGGGATTATTGGATAGAGATAACTTTTCCAGAATTCACATGTCTCTGTCCGAGATCGGGTTATCCCGATTTCGCGACATTCCATATAAAATACATCCCCGACAGATATATCGTTGAATTGAGATCTCTAAAACTCTGGTTAAACAAGTTCAGACATAGGTATATATCGCATGAAGCTGCAACGAACGAAGTCTTTGATGCATTATGGAATCTCCTAAAACCGAGAAAGCTTATAGTGATAGGAGATTGGAATCCGAGGGGCAATGTGAAAACCGTAGTAAAGGTGGAAAGGGAGAAGTGATACACTTAATCGTATCCGAGGTTATATTTCGCGGAGGATACCTTGAATATTTTCCGGATAGCGGTCTGGTTATACTTTACGATAGCGCTTATGTGAAAACCTCGGAAGGTGTTGAATTGTTTGCCGATACCATAAGGTACTGGAAGGACCTGAACATAGTTGAAGCGAAGGGGAGGTTCCTTCTTAGGGATGGGAAATCGCAAACCACAGGCGAGTATTTGAAATATAACATTGATCGTGGCACGGGTTTGGCCACGAAGAGTCGGAGTTTCATTGAGAAAGGTTGGGTTGAAGGTGATACAATATACAAAACATCCGAAAATTCCGTTTATGTTCTTCATGGGTCATTTACGACCTGCGAACTGGAAAAACCTCATTATAGTTTCGTCTCATCCGAGATGAGAGTTATAAAGAAAGATCTCGCCGTTGTAAAACCGCTCGTGTTCTTTATAAGGGATATACCCGTTCTTGCCGCGCCTTTCTGGTTCCTACCCGTTGGGAAGGATAGATCAAGCGGTTTTCTCCCTCCATCCGTCGGACGCAGCTCCCAGGATGGACTTTATATAAGGAACCTCGCATTCTACTTGGTTATAAACAACTTCCAAGATATAACCGTATCGGCGGATATAATAGAGAATAGAGGGGTGAGATTTTCGGCGGAGTACGTTTATAATGTTTATAAGCTCTTGAAAGGTGGAATAGATCTTTCCTACGCTTATGACCTCGTTGAGAATGAGGGAAGGAGGAGGAGATGGAGTTTAAAAGGGGATCACTCGCAGAATTTACTCGGTTTTGATGTGAATGCTCATGGGGATTTCATATCGGATGCTATGTACATACAGGATTACGCTGAGGTTAAGGACAAGTGGGTTCAAAGCGAACTCGTATCTTATATAACCGCGAGGAGGAAGATAGGGAGCTATGGACTTTTAAGTATAAACGCTTACAACAGATACGATCCTTTGAGAAACACGACGGAGAGGAGATTACCCGAAATTGGGCTTTCGCTACTGCCTTTGAATATATTCGGCCTTTCATTTTCAAATTCGGCAAACTATACCCAACGAATCTTTATTGATTCCTTAGGAAATCAAAGCAGGTTCAAACAGCTATCAACATCACACAACCTATCAACAACTTACAACATAACATATCTATCCCTATCTCCATCATTTGACATAAGCACGACGACCAACGATTCGGTATTTGTGGGAAAGGTTTGGGGTTTCAATTTGCCTATATCAACAACGCTCTACGGGGTATCTTTGTTCGGAATAGGTCCTATAAAGAAGTTCAGACACATATTCAAGCCCTCGGTGTCTTACTTTTATAGATCCGTTTATGATACGAGTAAGAGTCAGGGCCTTATGTTTTCCGTTGATAACACGTACGAATATAAGATGATCAAGGATACCACTCAAAAGACGGGTACATTTTTACAATGGGGAGCATCGGCGGAATATCTTTTTGAGGATACATTGAGGGATAAACCTTTGATGCAAAGGATAACTCCCGTAAATATCAATGTGAAACTGACTCCCGTAAGGAAAATATCCGCGACGGTGTATTCCACCTACGATCACATAAACTCCAAGTTCTATAATACGCAGATCATATTTAACTTCGGAAGGTTCTCAATAAACGAAATCATTTCATTGTTTGAAAGAAAACCTATGGACACCTTAAAGGATACATTGTTGGACACATTAAGGAAAGATACGGTTATAACCGAGGAAAAGGTGCTTGAAATGAACAAGCCAAAGGTTCTACCTTGGGAATTCGGATTCACTTATACCTTCGCGAAAGCGGATGAATATACACCCATTCAAAGCTTGTTCAGAATAACGATTTCAGGAAACCTTACGAAGCATTGGAACATATCCTACAATGCAACCTATGATTACTCAAACAAGAGGTTCCTTGATCAGAGTATAAATATAAGGAGGGATCTTCACTGCTGGGTTCTTGAAGGTAGATGGTCTTGGTTCTCAGGTATATCCGTGTATGATGTTAGGATATATGTAAAGGCGATACCTGAAATAGCATTGAAAAGGGGAGTTTTGGACATACTTTTGCCCAAATAATATACTATCATCCTTAAAATTCCCAACTATGCGGAGGTTTTTACTTGTCTTTATGATAGTGAGTTGCACGAATGCCAAACCTAAGAAGGTTGAAAACTCCTCAAAAGCCAAGCCCGATTTTTATTTCGTTGGTAGCGTTTATATGATAGGAAATAGGGCTGGCTGGGAGGAGATGAAGGCGTACAAGGACGGTGAGGGGTATAGGTTTGAGGAGGAGATGTACATAAAGGTGCTTATGTTGGGACTCATAAAGGAGATGAGGACGAGTCTCAGTGCTGATATAAGAGGTGATGGAGGCATAAATAGATTCACATACTCTTTGAGAACTCAGGATCAGAATATAACAGCGGAGGGTAAAGTTGAAAATGGAAAGTTTTCGTTCTCTTACAAACCACCCTCGGGTCCCCCTCAAAGCTTCAATTACGATGTTAAATATCCCGTTTTGACACCCCAAACCTTCGTTTTCGCTGCTGCAAAGGGGCTTATTAAGGAGGGAAAGTATCATTATTTTGATCCTTCCGTGGCTTCTTTCTTTGACGCTACCGTATCAAAGGAGAGCGATACATTGTGGAAACTTGATGCTAAGGGAATTATAGTAAGGGCCCATGTTAAGGATGGGAAGCTGGTATTACAGAATCAACCTTTAAAGATGGATATAGTTGCCCAGCCGGAGGAAGAAGCCAAAGCGCCGGTTGAGCCCTTCAATGTCCTCTCACTTTACGCTGTAAGACCGAAGGGAGATATAGGAAATCCCAAGGATCTGGTGTATTTAAAGGTAAAGATCTATCCCATAAGAGGAGATCTAAATCCCAACTTTGCAAACCAAAGGGTATTGGAAGCGCGAGGAGATACGGCCATAATATCCATAGAATATCCAAAGAACCTCAAAGGTTCAACATCCCCCCCACCATCTCAACTTTCGCACTACTTAAAACCCACGCAGTTTTTAGAGGTGGATGATCCAGAGATTATCAATTTGGCCAGGGAGATAACCAAGGGGGCGAAAACGGATCTTGAAAAGGCTAAGGCGATATTTGATTGGGTATATAACAATCTTGAAAAGAGGGGATCCGTAACCATACCTACGGCAAAGCAGGTTCTAAGGGATAGATACGGAGATTGCAATGAGCACGCGACATTGTACGCGGCCTTAGCAAGAGCCGCGGGGATACCCACGGAGATAATGGTCGGTCTTATATATCAGGGTGATGGTTTTTATTATCATGCTTGGAATGTTTCTTGGATAGGTGGAAGATGGGTTCCTATTGATCCCGTTTATGGCGAATTCCCCGCAAGACCTTATCGCATAACCTTACAGCAGGGGAGTCTTGAAAAGCAGGCGACCATAATGTCCGTGATAGGATCGTTGAACATTGAGATAATTGAAGCCAGGCACGAAAGATGATATTGGTTTTAAGCGTTGTAGTTGGTTTGGTATCCGTAATACTTTTAAACTCTTTAAACTCCCCCTATGCTCATTCCTTATTTGGAGGATTGGCCATAATTTCAAGCGGATATATCCTATCCGTTGCCGTTGAATCCGCTCAAAAGGATGTTCCAAGATCCTTCGCAACCGTGATTCTCGCACTGATAGCGATATTACCCGAGTACGCGGTTGATATTTATTTGGCTTACACTGGGGCAAAAGATCCCGCATTCATTCATTACGCTACCGCAAATATGACGGGTGCGAATAGGATGCTTCTGGGCCTTTTCTGGCCTGTAATAGCCTTTGTCAGTATATATATTTCTCTTAATGATAAAGCGGTAAGAGATGGAGCCGTGCTTCTCGGTAAAGGGTTCAGGCTTGAACTCTTCTTTTTATTTATAGCATCTTTGTACTCATTTAAGATACCATTGACCGGAAGGATAGATCTCTTTGATTCAATTTTCCTAATATCTCTGTTTTTCCTGTATGCTTATGTGTCTGCGAAATCAGAAGAAAAGGAGGAGGAATTTGAAGGTATAGTTGAAAGGATAACCAGAATGAAAAAATATATAAGGGTTCCCACGGTCATATCTATGTTTCTGGTGGCAGGTGTTTATATATTCTTATCCGTGGAACTTTTCACACATGGATTAATAGAGACTGGAAAACTCTTAGGTATAAATGAATTTTTGCTTATACAATGGATCGCTCCAATAGCTTCCGAATTTCCCGAACTCGTAGTTGCTATAATATTGGCGATGAAAGGAAAATCAACCGTGGCGATAGGTGCGCTGGTATCAAGTAAGGTAAATCAATGGACACTTCTCGTAGGTGCCTTGCCCTTGGCTTATTCTTTTGGACTTTCAAGATTTTCATCCATGCCCCTTGATGCCCTTCAAAGAGAAGAGATCTTTTTAACGGCTGCCCAATCGCTGTTCGGTACAATTATCATAGCTGATTTGAGGATTTCACGATTTGACGCGTTTCTACTGTTCATACTTTTTATAACACAATTCATTATCCCTATACCGACTATAAGACTCATAATAGCTTTTATATATATCGCCTTGTCGCTCGTAATGATCTTAAAGGACAGGATCAACATATTCCATATACTTTCCTTTTATAAAAATATCCTACGATGAGATTCCCAAGCGGATTCATAACCCTTGAAATATTAAGGAAGATTGGGAATACAAATGGAATATTGTATATAGACGCGGGAGATAAGAACTTTAAAGTTTTAAAAGAGCTTGAAAGTTTCGGGGTAAAAGCCACATTATCTGAAAAACCCCAGTTTTACGCATCAACCCATCCTATAATACTCCTTGGAAAACCATTAAAAATCAAAAGTGTTATGCTGAGGAGAGGTAGAAAGCTGAACCTTTTCAAATTTGCGGAGAACCTGGTCAAGATAGGTTGGGAAAGGAGGGGTTTTGCAGAGGATACGGGGGAGTTCGCGATAAGGGGGGGTATCTTAGATATGGTATTTGAGAACTTAGCGTTGAGAATTGAAATGTTTGGGGACGAAATATACGATTTAAGGGAATTTTCACCCTATACGCAAACCAGCGTTGGAAAGATTGATTATGTTGTGTTAAATTTCTTTGATGAAGATGGGAAGTATCCCCAAAATATAACTTTGAATTCAAAGGCCTTGGGATCAAATCCCCCGTTCATGGGAAATGTAAGGGATGTGAAGGATTATGTTAAGTATATGGATTCTCAGGGTTTTAGGATAGTCTATCATGGAAGTCCTATAAGGTTGGCTCTGTTTGAAGGGTTGAAGGTCGTTCTGGATAGGGGAAATCTGTATGAGGGATTTATAGATTTTGAGAATAAGGAGGTTCATATCGGAGAGTGGGAGATCATGGGAGCAGAACCTGTGAGATATAAGGTTAAAATCTCAAAAGTCGCTTTAAAAACGCCCAGGTACTTAAACATAGGCGATTATGTCGTTCATGAGGATCACGGAATAGGAATATTCTTAGGCTTAGAGAGGAAGGATGGGGTTGAGATGATGAGCATTCAGTACAAAGATGGGAAGGTTTATGTGCCCGTTTATAAATCTTACAAGATCAGCAAATATGTGGGGCCTGAGGGTTATAACCCGGAGATCTCATCGTTGCACTCAAATAAGTGGAAATCGGACAAAATGTCCGCCATGCTTGAAGCCGATAGGATAGCGAAGGAGATCCTAAATATAATAATGAGTAGGAAAACACCGAGGGGTTTCAGATATACACCCGTTCCTGAGGAGAGGGAGTTTAAAGCCACATTCCTCTATGAGGAAACCGAGGATCAAAGGAAAGCGATAGAGGAGGTTCTTTCCGATCTTGAAAGCGATTATGTTATGGATAGGTTGTTGGTGGGCGAGGTCGCATTTGGGAAGACCGAGGTCGCTTTAAGGGCGGCATTTAGGGTATTGTATCATGGCAAAAATGTCGTATGGTTGTGTCCAAGTACCCTATTGGCGTACCAACATTATAAGAATTTCAAGGAGAGGCTGAATCCTTTTGGCATACCAGTTTATATGGTTTCAAGATTGAAGAAGGAAAAAGGTAATTTCGGATTGTTCGTAGGAACCCACGCCCTACTCAGGGAAGGGATTGATAATTTGGGATTGGTGATAGTTGATGAGGAGCATCATTTCGGTGTCCTTCAAAAGGAACATTTTAAAAGACTTTACCCTAAGGTTGATTACCTTTACTTAACGGCCACACCCATACCGAGAACCTTGGGAATGGGATTTGAAGGTCTCATAGATGTATCCCATATAAGGACTCCGCCACCTGGGAGGTTGCCGGTTGAAACCTACATAGCTCCTTGGAATGAGGAAATTGTAAAGACGGCTATACGGAGAGAGATTGATAGGGATGGTCAGGTTTTTTATGTCTTTAATAGAATTGAAGGTTTGGAAAATATAAAGAGGATCGTTGAAAATCTGTTTCCTGGTGTTCCAATGAGGTCGCTGCATGGGAGAATGAGAAAGAGGGATATTAAGAGGATAATGGACGAATTTTCGGAGAATAAAATAAAGGTTTTAATATCCACGGCGATAATTGAGGCCGGGTTGGATTTCAGAAATGCGAATACCCTTATAGTTGATTCTCCTGAGATAATGGGATTGGCGCAACTCCATCAACTCAGGGGGAGAGTGGGAAGATGGACAAAGCAATCCTACGCGTACTTTCTTTATAGGGATCTGTCATCGGAAAATTCCAGAAAGCGGCTGGAATATTTGTTACTCTACTCATCTCCTGGAGACGGATATAAGCTCGCTTTGAAGGATCTTGAGTTGAGAGGTATGGGGGAGCTTCTCGGTATAAGGCAGCATGGGAAGGTTTCAAGGATAGGTTTCAAACTTTACCTGAAACTCATAAAGAGGGCTCTGGGATTTGATAGGGATTATGAGATTAAGGTAAAGGACGCGTACATACCGGAGGATTACATTTACGATTCGGATAGAAGGGTGGAATATTATATAAGGTTGGCTGAGGCGGAGAGTGAGTACGAAATAAATACCGTACGCGAAGAGATGGAAGATATATTTGGGCCTATACCACCCGAGGTGGAGAGACTCTTAGAGCATCATATAAACAGGGTGTCTTATAGCGGCGTTATTTAACTTCCACATCTATATCCACCTTTCCGTTCCGTTTGAAGTAAAGACTCATCTTGAACCTCTTACCTCCTCTCAGGTATCTTTTGAGTTTTATCAGCATGAAGTGATAACTCCCGGGTTCAAATCTGAATTCCCCCTTCGGTGGTATCACAACAAAACCAACCTTCTTCATTCTGATTCTACCCCTCTTGTCTTCATAGGATTTATGTATTTCAACCTTCTTGCAGATTTCACTTTCAGCCTTGTACAATGTATCTGGCAGGGTATCGTTGTTCTTTATAATCATATAAACCGCCGAATTACCCCCTTTTATGCCGGGTCTAGCCCATATACCAACTATATCAAACGAGGCAATCAAAAATCCTATCATAATACCCTCCTTATTTCCTTTATAGCGTCATCTATTTTCAACTCGCTTCCCTTAAAGTAGGCGACTATTTTCCCTTTCCTATCCACTATATGTATCCTATCCGTATGAACTATGAAATAGGTCGTATCCCCGGTTTCTGTAAATTCCATAGGGCCTATTTCAACGAGTATTGAGAGGTCCTTCATAAGTGAATCTATGGTCTTTTGATCGGATGTAAGGAGGTACCAGTTTTTGTATCTGTCTATCCCGTAAATCTTCGCATACTCTTTAAGGACCTCGGGTTTATCTCGGCGAGGATCAAAGGTTATACTTAGAAATACCACCTTGTTCGCTAAACCCTTATCCTCCAACTTTTTATAGATTTTTTTCATATTTTCGGTTATAAGCGGGCATACATCCGGGCAGTGCGTGTATATGTATCCAACCACCAAAACCTTACCCTTGAACTCATCAAGTTTAACCTTATTCCCATCCTGATCCACAAGAACATATCCCTTCCCGAATGGAAAATTCTGAGTATAGTTTAAACCCTTACCGCAGGAGATTATAAATGCGAGTAGAATGCCAAACCTCTTCATCCTAAGAGTTTATCAACCTCCTCTTGAAGTTTCCTTATATGCTCGGCGCTCTTATGCAAAGCTTCCCTCTCTTCATCCGTCAGTTTAACTTCAAGTATCCTCTTAACTCCACCTTCTCCAAGGACTATGGGAACCCCCAAGAAAACCCCGTTTATACCGTACTCACCTTCAAGATACACGGATGCGGACAGTACCCTGTTGGTATCAAGTATAACAGCCTCAGCCATAAAGGCCGCCGCATCTCCGGGCGCGAACCAGGCGCTTGTTCCCATAAGCTTAACTATCTCACCACCCGCGTACCTGGTTCTCTCAACTATTTCCTTCATTCTATCCTCACTTATGAACTCAGTCGCGGGCAGGCCATTTATCGTTGTAAATCTGATTAAGGGAACCATAAGATCCCCGTGCGTACCCATAACCATAGCCCTGACATCGGCGGGAGAAACGCCAACCTCCTTCGCTATGAACGCTGCAAATCTGGCGGAATCCAACAGCCCTGCCATACCTATAACCCTGTTCCTACCAAAACCCGTTATCTTATATGTGGTATATACCATCGCATCCAAGGGATTTGAGACCACTATAACGACCGAATTTGGGGCGTATTTTTTCACATTCTCCGCTATGCTACTGACTATATCAAAGTTTATCTTCAAAAGATCCTCCCTTGACATTCCCGGCTTCCTCGGTTTCCCCGCGGTTATTATGACGACATCGCTATCCTTGATAGGTTCATAATCTTTTGTACCCTCAACATATACACTTGAAGAATCTATGGGTCCGGAGTGTAGGAGATCTAAAGACTTACCCTTCGCTATACCTTCAACTATATCAAGAAGTACAACCTCCGCTATTCCCTTATGAACCAAATATCTCGCGGCTTCACTTCCTACATTTCCTGCGCCTATGATAGCGATTTTCCTCATAAGAAGGTATTATATGCGTGAAACTTTGATAAATTTTATGTAAATCTGAAAATTCTGATAATAAAAAAGTAAAACCACTATGGTCTTTGGAGTATTCCCTTTACTTTCTCCTCAACATTCCTCAATCTCATCACCACCCTATCCTTACCCAACTCCTCAAGAAGATGAAACAGACTCGGTCCTACACCCGTTCCCGAAACGGATACTCTGACGGCGTGAATAAGTATAGCATGTTTTATCCCAAGCTCATCCGCGTATCCCCGTAAAACCCTTTCTATCTCATCGGATTTCCATATATTTAAACTCTCAAATCTATCCGCGAGTTCTCTAAGATAACCGAATATGTTTTCATAAGATAGCCTCTTCTTAACAGCTTCCGAATCAAAAGGATATTCGTCCTTATACACGAACTTTCCGTACTCAAAGAAATCCTTCAAAGTTTTCACTCTTTCCTTAAACAACCTTACGAGCACAGGGTAAAATTCTTCGTCTATATCGTAGCCCATACCTTGCTTTTTAAGGTGCGAATTGTAATCCTTTAATTCCATTATCAGCTCCTCATCCTTTCTCATCCGTATGTATTCGGAGTTCATCCAAAGCATCTTTTGATGATCAAACACGGAGGGACTCTTATTAACATCCTTTATATCAAAAATCCTTATCATCTCATCTTTGCTAACTATCTCACGATTCCCTCCCGGAGACCAGCCTAATAAGGCGAGATAGTTGAATAGAGCATCGGGTAATATTCCTTCATTTCTGAACTCCTCCAAGGATGTTGCTCCATGTCTTTTTGAAAGCTTCTGTCTATCCGGTCCTAGAATCATAGGAAGATGGGCGAATTTCGGAGGTTCCCATCCCAAAGCCCGGTAAATCAATATTTGCTTGGGTGTGTTTGCGATGTGATCATCGCCCCTTATAACATAAGTTATTTCCATAAGATGGTCGTCTATTACAACGGCGAAGTTGTAAGTTGGAAAACCATCGGACTTCATGATTATAAAATCCCCTCCCAAATCCTTGGTGTTATACTTTATTTCTCCATGAATCAAATCGTTGAAAGTTATATCCTCGTAATCCGGTATTTTGAATCTTATAGAAAAAGGTTTCCCCTTTTTTAAATTCTCCTCTACCTCCCTCTCGCTCAGGTTTAAACACTTCCGTGAGTACCTATACGGCCTTTTAATACTCTCGTATCTCTTCCTTTCCTCTTCCAGTTCTTCGGGGGTGCAAAAGCACCTGTACGCGTACCCTTTTTCTATGAGCATTTCAGCGTATTTTTTGTATATTTCCAGCCTCTGGCTCTGATACACCTCGGGTTCATCCCACTCTATCCCCAACCATTTCAAACCCTCTATAATTCCTACAACCCACTCCTCCCTGTACCTTTCCCTATCGGTATCCTCAATTCTCAAAAGGAATTTTCCACCTTTTGCCCTTGAATAGAGATAGTTATATATACAAGTTCTGGCACCACCGACATGCAAGAAACCCGTTGGACTTGGAGCGAACCTAGTTATAACCATAAACGAATATTCTAAGGTTTGAAAGTTTCAACTATGGCGTTTCCTATGGATGCTATGTGAAAATTAACCCTTTCCATATCCGAAAGTAGATCAAGGTATATCTCTCCTGACGATATTCTCTTAGCATCCATTCCCTGAGAATAGAAATCCCTTCTAAGGGAATCCAATAAAGATTTCACCTCATCCCTACGATTATAAAGTCTTCTCCCTCCTTCAACATCCCACTTGGTGATGATTACCATGGCATCCGCGAATGTTTTCATAACCTCGCTGTGCATGATTTTTATACCCTCCATCTCCTTATCGGATAGGTTTATACCCTCCTTGTACATCTTTTCAATTAGTCTAGCTATGGATTTGGACATTATATCTCCCGCGTTCTCTATTTCTTCCATTATATAAGCCATCCCCACTATTCTATTGGTGCTTTCCTTAGGAATATCGTAGGATAACGCCTTTGTCGTAAGGGCGTTCGTCCTTTCTTCAAGAATATCTATATTATCATCCATTTTTATAAAATTCTCTATTGCAGAAAGACTCTTGGTTTGAACGAGAAGAGGAATCTCCTGGAACATCTTTATGGCCATGTTCAGAGCATCGGTTAAAATCTTATCCATATAAGCCATTATCAAATCGGGATCTTCAAGCATGGTAGGGATATAATCCACATGCGATGCTCTCTCAACTTTCCATAAAGGCCTTATAAAGATTGACGGGAGAACGATTGTGGCAAATATCAAGTTGTAATATATATGACTTAGGGCTATATCGGTGGTCAAATTTCCCGTCCATACGGGGATAGTTTCAGCGAAAGGTATAAGATTCATAAGAATCATTGAAAGCACCGCCCTACCCACCAAATTCACCATAGCAACCTTCCTTGCAACCTTTGAGAGGCTTGATGATGCTAAAACCGCCGTGAAGGCCGTTCCTATATTTGCTCCGAGAACTATCGCTAAGGATCCCTGAAATGTCAATATACCGGAGAAGGCCATTGATAATGCTATACCTATGGTTAAGGCGGATGAATGAACCAAAGCCGCAAATATCGCTGAAATTATAAGCATGAGGAGTATATTACCCGAAAATGAGTGAAAGATTTCCATAACGGCCGGTATATCGGTCAGATGTGAGAATGCTTTACCCATATACCATATTCCAAAGAAAGCCATCCCAAAACCAAAAAGCGCCCTACCGTAATGTTCATATCCGGAGACAAACCTCTCTATCAAATATCCCCCAGCCATGAGGATTATAGCCACATATGTTAATCCAAGGGCCAATATACTCACGGTTATCGTGGTACCTATACCTGCTCCAAGATTCATCGCCACCGCTGAGGGTACCGATAGCAATCCCAAGTCCGTTAAACTTACGACCATAACGGTCACGGCTGTGGAAGATTGAAAACCCAATGCTCCTATTATTCCCCCTATGACGGCGAGTAGAGGTTTGTTTGAAAGTTTCGTCAAGATTTCCCTCGTCCAACCACCCACCGACCTCATTATTCCACTTGATCCCCTGT
The DNA here is from genome assembly GCA_015492295.1 of Caldifarciminota bacterium. Classification (GTDB taxonomy): domain Bacteria; phylum Hydrothermota; class Hydrothermia; order LBFQ01; family LBFQ01; genus Caldipriscus. Next base: position 4,215 of record WGFI01000078.1, on the reverse strand, counting down.
TTAAACCGAACAGGAAAAAAAGAAAACCTGCCAGGAATTCTAAGAACCAGTACATCCAGAAATTCTTTTTTAAAACCAAAAGTTTAAAGTTTAAAGATGCATCCTCGGTTTTGGCGATGATTTTGATCTTCCCTTCCTTATCGGGCTTAGGCAAATCAAACACCACTTCTCCATGATCATCTGCAAGGATCCTTTTACTGAATAATGTATCTGAAATATATATAAATTCAACTTCGCAACCGGGCGAGGTTCTTACCCTTATAGGCTTAAACTTCTGACCTAAGACAACGAACTGCTTATCCCCCGATAGATCAAGGTTATAAAGCGTATCGTATTCCTTATATAACGGACAGAATCCTATCAATAAACCAAGCATAGCAAACCTCTCAGATATTCGGAATCTTTAAAACAGGCGGGTACCGGGTGATCGGGGGACTGATAGAGTTTGAAAAGGATCTTAACATCACGCATAAGTCTTTTTGAGACTTTACAGAGAACATCTTCAAGATGTTCGTATGTTATGTAATGTGAGCATGAGAATAGGGCCAGGAATCCCCCCTTCCGTAGAAGCCTTAAAGACGCGTCTATCAGTCTTGTATATCCTTTCAACGCGCCGAATACATTTTTGCTTCTTGTGAATGATGGTGGATCCAAGATGATACCGTCAAATTTTTCGTTTGATAATAAGAAAGTATCAAGTAGGTCAAAAACGTTCCCGTTTATAGTTTCCACTTTGCGTAAATTGAAACCGTTGAGCTTGCAATTTTCTCTTAATATTTCCAGCGCATCTTCATCCTCATCAACCGCCAAAACCTTTTTAACATCCTTTGAAAGTAAGTGCAATGTAAAACCTCCCGTATAACAGAACGCGTCCAAAACCTTATCCAAACCTTTCATAATATCCGATACAATCTTCCAGTTGAGCCTTTGGTCTAAGTACAACCCCGTTTTCTGTCCTCCTATCGGCACTATAAATTTTATATCGTTTATATCAACGATGACCTCATCAATGTTTCCGAAGTGAAAACCCACATAAGGTTCCAATCCTTCGGATCTCCTTGCATAACTATCGCTCTTTTCATATAGAAATTCGTATCCCGCCATCTCAAATGCTTCTATTATTTCATTTTTCAGCTTCTCGGCCCCGTATGATGATATTTGAATAACAACGCCGTTTTTATAAACATCCGCTATTATTCCCGGCATGTTATCGCTTTCAGCGAAGAACAATCTGTAAGTTTCCTTAAAACCGAGTATACCCTCCCTTATGTTTTTACTTTCCACTATCCTTTTATAAACCAATCCTCTATTAAAATCCTCCTTTTCTCTACTGTAAAATCTTAGCGCCAATTTACCCTTGGGATTGTAAAACGCGCTTCCTAAGAATTTACCTTTGGCATACACCTCAGCGCAGATCCTATCATTGATAACCTCTTTTATCCTATCTTTAAATATCCACGGATGATTACCGTAATCGGAAGGTCTTCCGGAAACACGAATTTTGTTCATAGGTGTATTATACGGATGGAGTATTTAGTCGTATTATATTATATTTTTTTATTATTATATATACTACCTGGACATCCGTATGTGTAAGTTAAATAATTTACCGTTTTACACAGAAAATAGGGTGTCCAAATTTGGACACCCACCCCTGAAATATAATACTCATCGGCATTCCAAGTGTCCAACCCTTGTTTTAAACCTAAAATATTAAATTTGTCGTTTTACGAGAATTTATACTTGGACAGGGTTGGACAAAATTCTGTGCTACTGTCCAAACTTGGACACCACTTGGACGATACTTGGACACATTTAATTTAAATGTTCTCTCCAAAGTGTTTTCTTATCTCCTCTTCCCTCCAACGCAGAATTATTATATTGCCATCAGGATCCTGAAAAGGATTCTTGCAAAGGAACAAATCAAATAGCAGCCTATCAACATCCATAGGGATACTTCTTTCGGACACAAATTTGGCGAGCCTCTTAACGAAAATTTCATCCTCCTCTATTCCAGATAATTCTTTTTGTATCTCGTTCAAGGTTTCGGATTGGAAACCCACAGGTAATTCTGGAACCGAGCCAAGCATATCTCCCTGGAAGATAAATCCAAATTCCCTTAATCTACGCTTTAGGTTCTCTTCAAGTTTCAATTTAACGGGCATGACCATATTTCTGATTCTCAAATTTCCATATCTCAATCTCTCAAATATCACCCTGTAAGTCGCCCTCTTCAAATGCACTATAAGCACGGAATTTTCCAGCACCTTTATAATATAATCGCCGAGTTTTAGGAAACCTTTAACCTCATCCCCCTGTTTAAATGTCCTACCTTCCATTACCCTGCATCTTTCTATAATGCGGATTATATGCTTTTCCCCAAAATCCCCCGCAAATATACCTAAGATATTCATTCTTGGGGGGTTATCAAGCTTCAAAACCTCATCATTCACCCTTACCAACCTAATTGTTGATTTGGCCACATCCTTAAATGCGATCTTAAAGTTCCCATGTATATCCCTACCCTCCTCAATCTTCCACCCTCTCAAATGTATCCTCCATCTCAAACCTACATCCCCCAGATACTCCTCAACCTTTATACCCCTTTTTATATAAAATTCAACCTCAGGGAATAATAAAGCCAAAATCCTAAATCCATTTGTGGTTATATTTGCCGTCAATAAAGTGGATGAGTAAAATGATTTTAAGATCCTGTCTTTATTATTCCTCAAAAACGCATCCATAGTATTCTCATCCGACCAATCGACTTGTAGGTATTTCCTCGCAGGAAAGTATATCAATCTCTTGGGTTTGGTTTTCAGTATATCTTTGAGTATATCAAAGTCCTTACCATACATCTATGCGTGTTATGTGTATATCGTTTCCCTCAACCACTGCAAGTGCAAACGATACATCACATTCCAAATCCCTCTCAGCGATAAAACTTTCCGCAACTTTAAGCATCCTCTTCAACTTCTTACCATCCATCTTTTCAATGGGTGAAAATGTCTCGTTTTGGGTTTTAACCTCAAAGAACCATATGCTATTACCATCAAAAGCGATTATATCTATCTCCCCAAAGATCTTACGGTAATTCCTCGCTATTATCTTGAATCCTTTGTTTTCCAGATACCGAACGACCTTATCCTCCGATTCCTTTCCCTTATCCCTGATCACGAATGATCTTCAACTTTGCGGCTTTGCCGATCTTATCCCTGAGGTAATATAGCTTTGCCCTTCTAACCTTAGCCCTTGATACGATTTCTATCTTTTCAAGGTAAGGAGAATGCAATGGGAAAAGCCTTTCAACGGGTATTCCATAGCTGATCTTCCTGAGAAGGACCTTCCTGTTTATCCCCTTACCCTGAATACCTATAACTACCCCCTCAAACACCTGAGTTCTGGTTCTAACATCCTTCGTTTTCTTCTTGGGATCCTCACGGATTTCCAAGATCTTCCAATGCACACGCAAAGTGTCTCCGGGTTTGATCTCCGGTAAATCCCGCCTTTTATACTTCTCTTCTATTTTATGAATAATCTCCTCCATAGTTCGGGTATTATACGGCCGTAAAATTCACAGAATATGAAGATACTAATAACGGCCAGCAACAAATATGAAGCAAAGAACTATGTTAATTACCTTAAATCCGTAGGTGAAACATTCGTTGCAACACCTGAGGAAAGGGTTTCCATGAAGGATTTTGATCTCCTGGTGCTTTCCGGTGGCAAGGATGTGAATCCCGCATTGTACGGTGAGGAGAGGAAATACGACAATGTTGAGGTGGATGAGAGGAGGGACGAGATGGAATTTGCTTTAATAGAGGAATCTTTAAGGTTAAATAAACCCATATTCGGTATATGTAGAGGGTTTCAAATCCTTACGGTTTATTTCGGTGGCAGTCTCTATCAGGATCTGAAAAGCGAGGGATTTCCGGATATTCATGAGGGTGAGGATTCGGAGGATTCAATTCATGGTGTAGTATTCTCTGGTATGTTTGAGAGGATATTTGGAGAGAAGGGTACGGTGAATTCCAACCATCATCAAGGAATGAAGGGTTTCCCTGAGAGGTTGCCGGATGGAGAAATCTTGGCGGTTTCGGAGGATCATTTAGTGGAGGCTTTTATGTCTAAGAGATTTAGGGTTTTGGCAGTTCAGTGGCATCCGGAGAGGCACCGTAGTGAAATATCGGAGAAGTTGAAGGAGATGGTTAAAGG
>WGFI01000077.1 GCA_015492295.1 Caldifarciminota bacterium | reverse complement strand
CTTCCTTCTCATCTATCACTTGCATAAGTTCATCCTTCAATTTCATAAGCTCCGCATTTGTTATTTCACCCTCAAATACCGAATTTTGAACCCATGTCAAATACTTCTTGCACACCTTATTCACTTTATTCACCCTCTCAACCCCAACATCATAAACCAAAATCACATACATACTTCACTCCTTTATGGTGTAAGGTGTATAGGGTTTCTCGCCCAAAAAGTGTTTATATAACTTGTAGCATTCCAACCTTATAAGGCGTCTGTATGAGACTTTTCCTATGTTGGGGTATCTTATTGTCTCCGAAAGTTTTTTCTCATACTCATTTATGAATATCTTCATTCCCTTCCTCGTTAGATAACTCATATTCGCATCGTTGTTGAAGTGTTTTTCCGTTATCTGCCTGCGATTCACCAGACGAAATATAACCCTATCAACTATTATCGGTTTGAAGACCTCCGCTATGTCAAGATTCAAAGTGAAGCTTCTGCGATTGGTTTCATGCAGGTATCCTATTCTGGGGTCAAGATGGGTCCTGTATATCTGCGATAATGTAGTGGTATATATCAAAGAATTGCCAAAGGAAATTAATGCATTTATAGGATTCTCCGGAGGTCTCCTCGTCCTTTTATCAAATAGAAAAGCCTCCTTACCTATGATCTCATTCCAAGCGTTGTAATATTTTCCCCTGAGATTACCTTCAAAAGCCATAAGGCTCGGTATATCTCCAATATCGTTTATTCCCTTTAAGGAATTTAAAAATTCACTTTCCAAGTCCTTCAAACCGTATCTACCCAAATTCTTACTCATGTTTAAGACCCCACCGATAACAAAGCTACGGGCAAGATAAAGCCTCTTTTCAGCATCAAGGTAATGCTTAGCTTGTATCAGAGTAATAAGTCCGCTATTGTAGTATTCCCGCGGATAAAAGGAACCCACATAATAACCGTAATAATTGAAGAAATGCACCGCTATGTGGTTTTGGGACAAAAATACGAGGAGTTTGTTGTTGAGCGAAACCTCTCCGAATATATGAATATCCGAAACCGCATTTATAGGTATGCTCCTTTTGATGTTTTCACCTTCAAGAAGCAGAGTATTGTCCTTACGCCTCAATTCTCCACTTTGGAAAATGTATATGTTTCTTTTCATACCCAACAAACCTCCTTATATGCGCATTTTCTACAAAATCTTATCCTCTTGGACGGTGGAGGACTCGGACTATTCACTATCCTCTCAATATCCTTTATTATCCTTTCCAATTCCTTCTCATCATCCCCACTTAAACGGACATTAACCCTCTTCCTCTCCTTTGGAAATGTTAAAATCCCCTCCAATTCCACACCCTTAAAACGCTTAAAATAATAAAGATAGAACAGAACTTGCATCTTTGAAGCTTCTATGAACTTTGAGGACTTTTTAACCTCAATAACGAGTTTTCCTCTCAATATATCAACCTTTATACGATTATCCACCATTATCTCCTTCTCACCTCCAAACCTCTTAAAGAATATCTCGCTCAAAGTTCTCCCTTCCAACAGCGGCAAGTTTTCCTTATCGGGGGATATACCTCTGCCCATAAACCAAACCTGCCTCTTGCATATTTTGTAATACCATACCAAGGTCCCATTCGCTACCATACTTCCGCCCCCTCCTCATCCCTACGAAAACCCGTATCCCTATCGTAGAACATTTCAAGACTATCCAAAGGAACATACTTTATACCGTAGCAGTCGGGAAGAGTAGGAACATACTTTTTGGGAACGGAAATTATGTAAGACCTTAAATCCTTTCTCATAGCGACATATTCCAAATACCTTTTCCTAAAATCCTTCTCTTCAAGGACATTTTTCACAAATCTTTCCCAAACTTTCAAAGCCTTTTCATCAACCTGAACGAACACATCGCTATAAATGGGCGCTTCCTCAATTACTTTAAACTTCCCAACATTTTCAAATTTGAGCTTCCTCACCCCTTCCAATATATCCTCATCACTTTTACCCCTCTTTCTAACATCCTCAAAGTATTCCTTCGTCAATTTGTAAAATTCCTCCTCGTTTATGGACGAATATCTTTTGAGTATATTTTCCCCCGCCTCTTTAAGAACAACCCCGTATATGATTGATGCGTCTGATCTTCCATCCGTTTTATGATGGAATACGAAAACCTCCCCTATATCCTTCAAAGCATTTCTGTTGCATCTTCCCGCCACCTGAACTATTGAATCAAAAGGTCCCAAATCCCTAAAAACGACATCAAAATCCAAATCAACCCCCGCTTCCACCACCTGCGTTGAAATAAGAACAACCTTTTTCCCATCTTGAAGCAACTCTTTTATTCTCCTTATCCTCTCAATTCTATGCAGAGGAACCACATTTAAAGAAAGGTAGAATATCTCATAACCTCTACTTTCAACTTCCTCCTTAACGAGTTTATACATCCTTATTGAGGAATTTACCGTGTTCATAACCATTAGGTATGATGCCTTTCCCTTATCAATCTCTTCAAGGAATTTTTCTTTTATACTGTTATAATCGCTGGCATTTTCCAAATAATTTATCCTCGTTCTCTTCAAAGCGTATCTTTTCACATTCTTCACCAAGTTATACCCTTCAACGATTGCGGGTTTGGTTGCGGTTGAAAGTATGAATGTAATTCCCATATATTCGCTTAAAGCCTTCATAACCTCACCAACGACTTCCCAGTGTTCCCTGCGTATATTCTGAACCTCATCAAGTATAACTATTGCGCCTGCGAGGTTGTTAAATCTCCTGAGTTTTTCAGGATGAACTCCTATGATACCTTCAAGGAGTTGAACGAAAGTGGTTATTATTATTTCACTTTCCCAACCCTCAACAAAAAGCAATGCCTCATTCAAGGGCAATTCCTCTTCCCCTCTGCGATACTTTATATCCGAAAGATGATGATGTTTCAAAAGATAGCTTTCAGGCTCCTTTGTGTATTCATCCTTCAAAACGGTTTTCAAAACATCGTTGAAAACTTCATAAGTTTGGTCTATTATAGCAGTAAAGGGCAGTGAATAAACTATTCTGGGCAAAAAATTTTTACTTTTCCTTTCTCTTATGTTTAATGCAACCGCTAAATTCAACAAAGTCTTTCCAAGACCCGTTGGCGCATTTATGGTTAAAATCTTTGGGATTTCTTTTAGATTTTCAAGCTCTTTCATAACCTCTGTGTATAAACCTTCTCTAAGTTCATCTATCTTCCTTTGAGACTTTCCAAACTTTATCCTACGGTATTCATCAACCGCATTCTTAGGTATAAACTTTCTTTCGGAGTTATTTATTCCACCTGCGCTCCTTCTGTCCGCTTCAAGAAGAAGGGAAAACACATACAAAGTCAGTATATACGCCTCTATCTTTCCTTCTTTCCTAATCTCCCTTTTCGCTTTTATAAGTTCCCTTTTTAGTTTTTCCAAGACATTTATATCAAGAAATCCACAAATGTCATATCCTATTTCCTCCGATATAACCTTTGAATTCCTCTTTAAGTCCTCAAACCACCTTTCAAATTTCCATTCATCGTATTCGTAATTATCCTTTAAATAGCTGTGATGTCCTCTTACCGCGTGATAGCAGGCGAGAATATGCTTGGGAGAGTAATTTTTATTCAAAAGTAGCCATACTCCAAAAAATGCACCAAGTTCGCTGTGATGATGCAAGTTGTTCTTATCTTTTTTATTCTCCTTCAACCACTTTTGAAAGTAAGAGCTATATTTCCCAAAATCGTGTGAAATTGTCAGAATTTTTAAAAATTCATCGTCTATTTCCAAATTTACAAACTCCCTCCTCTCTTTGTGAAGGCTTTTCATAATTTCATATACCTCAATAAGATGCTCTTTGAGAGGTTTTCCAGGATGAGAGATAAACATGTTAAAACCTTCTACTTATGCCGAAATATACTCTCTTTGCCTGGTCATATTTATCGCTATAATATCCGAGCATAAGCGATGGCGTAAATTCTTGAAAATGTAGTGAAACCAGAAACATTATTGGGGTTTCTGATAAGGATAACCTAACCCCGGAGGTTAAAAATTCAGGTTTTCCAAAACCAAAGAGTAAATCCAAATAAATTATCAGGGAAGATAAAATGAGGTAGGGAGAACGGGGTGACAGATCCTTAGATAGGACTGTACCTAAGGCCGGTTTTATGGAAAACCTAAAAGGATCTGTTGGAGTTCCTATCTTAATATACTGAATTGCATCCACCTGAATTTCGTTTCTTATAAATATCATATTCCAATTATTATCATAATAGTACTCGTAGCGGGGGCCGAAAGCTATTCCTCCATTTACACCTATCTCTATTAATCTTTTCATCCCATATCCCCACTGAAAATCCACCCTAAGTTTGTAATCTCGCTGGTATGTTGGATACATCTGCGAATCAAAAAGCAAGGAAGCGGTGGTGATGAGGTTATTTCCATGTGATATTTGTCCTCCAATCCCACTTTGATCCTCTCATGATAATTAGGGATTTCCGCTGTATCGTAGCTTATAGGAGCACTTATGCATGAGAGTAAATAGATAGTAGGCACCGCCAAAAACCACGATACCTTCACCTTACGCATAATCGCTATTATAAGGTTGAAAATTGAGCCTGATATTGATGGCATAGTAGATCTTGGATTAGTTCTTCTACTTTAAAATTCCCAACTATGCTCTTGATTTTCATTGGAGGTGTATTTCCCTCACTGCCAATATACGAAGGTGCATTTGTAAAGGAAGGGTTGAATTTAGTGGTAGGAATATCTGGGTTCATCGGGAAGGATCTATATTATGAAGAAGATCCTTGGGGGGGCTATTCTGCTAGGGGAACATACTTCAAGACAGGTTTAAAGGCTGACATAAAGTTGGGATACAATCTGGGCACATGGGTATCACGTCTTCTTCATCTTAGTCCTCCAATTGATGTTGAGCTTTATCTCGCTTTATCGGGCAGGATCGGTTTGTATGATGGAAAGGGTAAGGAATGCTATTATGATTGCTACGATTTATCGTATTCAATGGAGGCACACCGTGAGGGAGCAGGGGGTATGGGTTTAAGGTTAATGTTTCACACTAAAACTGTGAGGATAGGCGCTGATTTGTGGGAGTTGGGTTTATTCTCTGAGCCATATTTCCGTGATGTAGTAGATGGATATTTTCATTCAAGAATTTTAATAGGTTTTGGTTATCCTGAAATATTGTCCGTGGGTTTTGGAGGAGGTGCATCTGGATATGCGGGTGATCCTGAATATACTTTCTATTCCATTAGTTTATCATTCAACCGACGACGATATTTTATAAGTACTACCTTATATGGACCCTTGCGTTATGCTTATCAGGTTAAAGTGCCTAAACGTCTGGACATTAGTCTTGGATTAGTTCTTCCACTTTAAAATTCCCAACTTATGAAAGGATTAAAGGAGTTTATGAAAAGCTTGCGAACGAAGGATGGAGAGTATCCATATTTTTCCGTACCTCTATATTTGGAAAGCCTTGGGATAAATCCGGATAAAATCCCCTACTCCATTAGGGTTTTAATAGAAAACGCTTTGCATAGCGTTGATGGATTTTTGGTAAAGGAGGAGGATGTAAGAAACATATCCCAATGGAATCCGAAGCCTGCGGATGTTGAAATTCCGTATATGCCTGTCAGAATCGTTTTGCAAGATTTTACGGGTGTTCCCGTTATAGTTGATCTTGCCGCGATGAGGGATGCTATGAAAGAATTGGGTGGGGATCCCAAGAGGATAAATCCGGTGATCCAGTCTGATTTGGTTATAGATCATTCCGTTCAGGTTGATTATTATGGTACAGGTTATGCCTATGTTATGAATGTTCAAAAGGAACTTGAAAGGAACAAGGAAAGGTACCAACTTTTAAAGTGGGCGCAGAAGAGTTTAAAGAATTTCAGGGTCGTTCCCACAGGTACGGGTATAATACACCAGGTGAATCTTGAATATTTGGCGAAAGTGGTTTATTTGAAGGATGGGGTTGCGGTTTATGACACGGTACTCGGTACGGACTCGCATACGACCATGATAAATGGTATAGGGGTATTAGGATGGGGTGTGGGTGGAATAGAGGCCGAGGCGGTTATGCTTGGGCAACCCTACTATATGGTTCTTCCTGAGGTTGTGGGTGTGAAGCTGATAGGGGAATTACCCGAGGGAGCCACTGCCACGGATCTCGTTCTTATGATCACCGAAACGCTCAGGAAAAAAGGTGTGGTTGGAAAATTCGTTGAATACTTTGGGCCCGGCCTTCAAAACCTCAGCGTACCTGATAGAGCGACCATATCCAATATGTCGCCCGAATACGGTTCAACCTGTGGATATTTTCCAATAGACGACAGAACCCTTGAATATCTGAGAGGTACGGGTAGGGATGAAGAGTTGGTTGATATGGTTGAAAGGTTTGTAAAAGAACAGGGTATGTTCTGGACACCCAACTCACCGGAACCGAATTACAGCGATGTGGTTGAGATAGATTTAAGTAAGATTGAACCGAGCGTTGCAGGTCCAAGAAGACCCCAAGATAGAATACCTTTAAAGGATATAAAGAAAAAGTTTCATATATCTTTGGAAAAGGAATTCGGAAAGAGGATGAACGATGAGCCCGTATATGGATTTGAAAATGAGGGTGGAGTGGCTGTGAAGGAGAATGTCGCTGTTATAGTCCATGAAGGCCAGGAATACTTTCTAACGCATGGGTCCGTTGTGATAGCGGCCATAACCAGTTGCACCAACACTTCAAACCCATCGGTTATGATAGGCGCGGGACTCCTCGCCAGGAATGCGGTTAAGAGAGGATTAACAGTTAAACCTTATGTGAAAACGAGTCTCGCCCCCGGGTCAAGGGTAGTTACGGATTACCTTGAAATGTCAGGACTGTTACCGTACCTTGAATCTTTGAGGTTCCATGTGGTGGGGTACGGATGCACGACATGCATAGGGA
>WGFI01000076.1 GCA_015492295.1 Caldifarciminota bacterium | reverse complement strand
CTATTGGAGGAGGAGAATTATAGATTGAATCCCAAGCTCGGTATTTTATACACCAACTACCGTATAGTGAAGAGGTATATAGATGGGACACCTTTTAAGACACCTGAAGAATTGAAAGGTTTTGAACATTTCTGGTGGTTGATGGATAAGATTAGGAACAACAAGGAGTGGATAAATTTTTCAGGCAAACTGGCTTTATATAGGGGTATTACGAAGATAAACCCGCCCAAAAGGAACAGAAAGTACTTGGTAGGGTACGCCTTTGTTAAAGTCTTTAAATCCATTGAAGCCTTAGAGAATCATCAGCATGTTATTTTCCCAAAGTCAAAGAACAGGAGAAAACTATTGTGGGATTTAAAGAGTAGAACATTGAGCCTTTTAAAAATACCCAACAACATGGAAATTGCTCTGGATTATGGGTGCTTTCTGGATGAAGAGGATTCGGAATGGGCGGATATATTGAGAAAAAATGTATAAACAGAATTTTTCCGCGATATAATATTTTCCACTTGAAGATCCTTGTAATGAAAGATGTTTCAAAGAGTAGAATAACAGTATCTTTGGGATCCCAAAACCTTCATTATACGATAAAAAAAGCCAAGTTGGATTATTTCCCTTTTGATACTTTGAATCCCTTACAGACGGTATTTTATGAAACCTATAAATCCTCCGAAAATGCTTTAATCGTTGCTCCGACATCGTCAGGAAAAACCGGTGTCGCCCTACTATTTATGAAAGGTAGAGGAACCTACGCCGTTCCTACCAAAGCCTTGGCAAACGAGATTTATGGTAAGTTTTCCAAATTCTTTGGGAAAGATAAAGTGGGTTTGAAAACCGGCGATGTGTTTGAAGAATTGGAGACCGAGGATAAAGATATATATGTTTGCACTTATGAGAGTCTCGCGAATGCCCTACGGTTGAAGAAAAAGTGGGTATCACCACCTTTGATAATAGATGAAATCCATCATATATTCAAAGATAGAGGTGTGGTTTTAGAAGAGATATTGGCTCACATAAAATTCTACGGATATACACCCTTTCTATCCCTTTCCGCCACGGTCCCTGATCCGGAATATTTGGCGGAATTAATAGGAGCGGAATATCTCTTGGTATCATCCTATCGTCCAGTACCTGTAAAGAAAATATACAGGTATATCAAAGTTAAGAGCGAAGGTGAGCTTGTGAAGGTCATATCAAACAGAGTAAATGAACTCCACAAGGATGAGAAGACCTTGATCTTCGTTCATAAAAAGGACATAGGATACAAGGTCTTAGAATCTTTAAACGCTTTAAATTTTGGCATAATGAACAAGACCTTACCCTTCGTCGTCAATAACCCCGGCGAGGATATCGCTTTTCATAATGCGGATATACCTTATGAAGAAAGGGAGGAGATAGAAATGAGTTTTAGGAAAGGGAATCTAAATGTACTCATAGCCACTCAAACCCTGGCTTACGGTGTTAATCTTCCCGCTGATAGGGTCATAGTGTTCGCGAGAAAGATAAGGGGGAATAAGTTCATACCCGACAGTTTGGACATATTCCAAATGGAAGGGAGAGCTGGAAGGTACGGTATAAAGGACAAGGGTTTCGTTGAGGTGTATGTATGGACGAGGAGTAGGAGCGATGATCCTGAGGGAGACATAGCAGCGTCCTTTTACAACTTAAAACCCTATTTATCACAATACAGCGATGTATTTTCACCTTGGGAATACTGGGGTAAATCTTCATTTGTGGCACTTATGATTCTTGGAGCCGTAAATTCCGCTGGGAAGAATTGGAAGAGATTCATATCTAACATGCCATCAATAAGAAATTTAAACGAAGAGTTTCTTGAATCCGTATACGGATACCTTGAAGAGAACGGGTTTATACATAACGGAAGATTAACCAGAATAAGCAAAGTTTTACTGATGAATTCCATATCCCCATTATCTTACATTGAGATGAAGGAGAGAATTTATGAGAACTTGGATATTTTACTATGTATAAGGCCGCTTATGTATATGAAGAGAATAAAGGGCAGCTTAAAATCCTTTCTCGGTGATGACCTTTATAAAGAGATCTACGAGTTCAAAAGAAGAATATCTTATGATTTCAATGAAGATGGATCCGATGAACTTTGGATCTTCACAAATGGGAGACTCTTCCATTATCCCAACATATCCAATCCTCCGGGGGAGCTGAGCTTCTCGTATTCCGATTTATACCATCTGGCAAGGGCCTTGTACTCTCTCAGGGAAGAGGGGTTCATATTCATAAGTGATGAGGATATACTTAGGGTTTTGCATTCTTATAAGTACGGTGTTCCCATTGAATACTCACCCGTTGGCGGGATAAGTGGCGTGGGTTTCATAAGAGCGAATGCTATATACAAATCCCTCAGTTTGATGGGTATAAACAGGGTGAATTTTGGAAAGTTTGAATTCCCGGAGGATTTCCCCTTATACCTTGAAAGCGCCTTAAATGAAAGGTACAACGATAATACGCTTATCAAAAATGAAAAAAGGAGGATACTTCGTCTGATAAAAAAGGACAATATACTTGCCGATGATAAGATTTTAAAGATTTTGCTGATATTGAAAAAAGGAAAGGGAGCCATAAGGTATATAGGCAAACCGAAAAGGGAACTCCTAAGTATCCTCGGAATATAAAAAACGGAATACCCACGGAAAAATTTTTCAGCGATAAAATTCTCGTATGCAAAAGATATATTACGATGTAAAGATTTCTCCTGAAGAGGAGAAAATAATCAGAGCGCAACTTGAAAGGGCGCTATTATTAACGACCTTGGAAAAGGCGTTTTCATGGGCTGTGAATTGGGGGAGAAGTCATTCAATATGGCCTGCTGCTTTCGGTTTAGCGTGCTGCGCCATAGAGATGATGGCTGCAAACATGCCGAGGTATGACCTCGCGAGATTCGGTTATGAGGTTTTCAGGGCCTCTCCAAGACAGGCGGATCTCATGATAGTGGCAGGTACGGTAACCGTTAAGATGGCACCCGTTCTGAGGCAGATATATGACCAGATGCCAGAACCCAAGTGGGTTATATCCATGGGGACATGCGCCAACAGTGGGGGAAAGTATCATAATTATGCAGTTTTACAGGGTGTGGATCAGATAGTTCCCGTTGATGTTTATGTTCCAGGTTGTCCTCCGAGACCGGAGAGTCTGATATACGGGATACTCATGCTCGCGAGGAAGGTGCAGAAGGAAACGGGAATGATATTTAAGTGATGAAAGTATCAAAGAGGGCCTACTTACCGACCGTGTATGGAGAGTTTGAGATTATGGTGTTTGAGGAGGGAGGTAAGGAGCATATAGTAATATTGAAGAAACCCTTGGTTGAGCCTGTGCTTTTAAGGATCCATTCGGAATGTTTCACGGGCGATGTTTTGGGATCCCTAAGATGCGACTGTGGATGGCAATTGGAAATATCATTGGAAAAGATAGCCAACGAGGGTGGTGTGTTGATATATCTCCGTCAGGAAGGTAGAGGAATAGGTCTCTTCAACAAGATAAATGCCTATGCCTTGCAGGAGTTCGGATATGATACCGTTCAGGCGAATCATCAATTGGGATTTGAAAGTGATCTGAGGAGGTATGAAACGGCTTCAAAGATATTGAAGCATCTTTCCATAGGTAGAGTTAAACTTATGACGAATAATCCGAAGAAAATCAGGGATCTTGAAGATTACGGTATAGAGGTTGTTGAAAGGTTGCCAATTGAGGTTGAACCCAACGCATACAATTATAATTATCTCAAAACAAAGAAGATAAAGCTCGGCCATCTATTGACGAAGGTTTGATGATTCAAGGCTTTATACCGCTGTTTAACATAGCATTACCCGAAAGTTTGAACATAACCTCTTTGAGTTTCAGAGGTGGGAAGGTATTATTTACCACGCTTGAAGGGTACATATTCATAGATACGGCGAGTAGGGTGAAATTGCCTTTTGCTCTAACGGATATATGCGCGAACAAATATATCTGGGTATCCTCCGCTTTCCGTATATTTGAACTCAACGATTCGGGTAAGATAACACGGGTGTATAAGTTCAAGGATCCTATAATATCCTTGCGATGTTATGACAGTCTATTCGTGGGTTTAAAAAGCAAGATAGTGGTAATAAAGGAGGGATTCGCACCTTATGAGGTTTTATCCCTTTATGAGGAATTTGAAGATTTTGAGTTTCATAAAGACACATTTTATGTGCTTTTCAGAAACGGTATAGGTGTATTCTTTAAGGATACTTTGAGGAGGTTCATAAATTCGGATGTGGGAGTATTAAAACTTATGCAGATTTACGATGGTAAGTTCTGGGTTGTGGATGAGGATGGGAATATATGGGTTTTCTCTGAAAGGTTCCCTCCGCGAAAGGTCCTCAAAGGTATATATTTTCACCTACATGGGGATACTCTGGTCGTGCTAAGGGAGGAGAAGTTAGGTAGATTTATAAATGTGCTTAGGGTGGTGTATCGTGATAGATAAACTAAGGATGTATTATATTTCAATGAAGCCCGGAATATCCTATTTCGTAGGTTTAACCGCCTTTGCGTCCGCCTATCTTGGTAGTAAGGACTTCTACGAGGATTCACTTAAAATCCTTATGGTTTCCCTCGGTGTGATAGTATCCGCGGGTGGATCCGCTCTTATCAATAATCTCTTGGATAGGGACATTGACAGGTTAATGGATAGGACGAAGGATAGACCAACCGCGAAAGGGGAAATAGATCCCAAAGAAGGTTATACAGTTGCAACGATAATGATACTCTTGGGGATTTCGTCCGTTTATATTTTTGGAGGGGTGATCCCGGCCCTACTTGATGCGTTGGCGGTTTTATCTTATGATGTTATATACACCCTATTTTTGAAGAGAAAGGATCCCTTTGGGGTTATACTTGGAGGAATACCGGGCGCGCTACCCACGCTTATAGGTTATTATTCAACATCGGGTCGGGTGGATATGATAGCCTTACTTCTGTTTGCATTTATGTTTCTGTGGCAACCGCCTCATTTCTGGGCACTCGCTATAAAGTACAAGCAGGATTATATAAAGGGAAGATTGCCCGTGATGCCTATAATATACGGAGATACTTACACGAAACTCCAAGCCCTCCTATACTCCTTCTCTCTCATACCTTTAATATTGCTTCCCCCACTCTTAGGGTTGGTTAATCTCGGCTTCGTAACGATTACATTGCCACCCTCCCTAATATTCGTATTCTTGCATATAAGATCGTTAAAGGGTGATGTGGATCTCAAAAAAATCTTTCTATTCTCAAATCTACTCCTACTTTTCTTCTTCGCGGGCTTGGTTATATTCCGATGAAATTTATCAACCTTAGAATAAACAACGAAAATGGAGAATAGGAACAACTCGTTTATAACCACCTTGATAATATGGGCTATCTTGATATTCGTGGGTTTTTTGGCTTTGCAGATCTTTTCAAGCCAGAACATTGGAACAACGGAGATAACTTATAACACATTCATTGAGCAGGTGAATTCCGGAAATGTGGATACGGTTGTGGTTGTTGATAATGAGGTGAAAGGTGTCTTAAAGCAATCAATAATAGTTGGAGATAAACAGGTAAAGAGGTTCAATATTTACCTGCCTTATAAGGATGAAAGCACTTTCAGAGATCTCGCTGAGAACGGTGTTATAGTCATATTTAAGCCAAAACAGATGTGGCTCAATCTGATAATAAGTTATCTTCCTTGGATATTGATATTGCTCTTCCTCTGGTTTTTTATGTTCAGGCAGATGGATGGCAATGTTGGGAGAGCATTTGATTTCGGAAAGAGTCGTGCGAAGATATACACCGAGAATAAACCCAATGTGACATTTGATGATGTGGCCGATGTTAAGGAAGCGAAGGAGGAGTTAAAGGAGATAGTGGATTATCTGAAAAATCCCAAGAAATATTCCTCCATAGGGGCGAGGGTACCAAAGGGTGTTCTCCTTATAGGCCCTCCAGGGACGGGAAAAACCCTTCTCGCCAGAGCAATAGCCGGGGAGGCGGGAGTTCCATTTCTATCAATATCAGGCTCAGAATTCGTTGAGATGTTTGTGGGTGTGGGGGCTGCCAGGGTTAGGGATCTTTTTGAAAAGGCTAAGAAGCTGGCTCCTGCTATCGTCTTTATAGATGAAATAGATGCGGTTGGTAGGATAAGAGGGGCGGGATTGGGTGGGGGTCATGATGAGAGGGAACAAACCCTGAATCAGCTTTTAGTGGAGATGGATGGATTTGAACCGGGAGCCGGCATAATAGTTATAGCGGCTACAAACCGCCCCGATATACTTGATCCCGCCCTTTTGAGGCCGGGAAGATTTGACAGGGTTGTAGTAGTTGATAAGCCCGATGTTGAAGGAAGATATCAGATATTGAAGATCCATGCGAGAAAGATAAAGATGGCCCCGAATGTGGATTTGAGGAAGATAGCGAATATAACGCCCGGATTTTCGGGTGCGGATCTCGCGAATGTTATAAACGAAGCCGCATTACTTGCGGCCAGGAGGAACAAGCAACAGGTTGAACAGGAGGATTTGGAGGAGGCGGTTGATAAGGTCATGATGGGCGTGGCGAAGGAAGGTGCGTTAAGTCCGGAGGAAAAGAAGAGGGTGGCTTACCATGAGGCTGGACACGCCTTACTCTCAAAACTCTTACCCAACGCTGACCCCGTGCATAAGGTCAGTGTCATACCGAGGGGAATGGCGCTTGGAGTTACGGTTTCCGCACCGAAAGATGATAAGAAGCTCATGACAAAGGAATACATAGAGGATATGATAACCGTTCTGATGGGTGGGAGGGTCGCGGAGAAGATCATCTTTGGGGATCTATCAACGGGAGCTGCGAATGATCTTGAAAGGGTAACGGAGATAGCGAGGAAGATGGTTACGGAATGGGGCATGTCGGATAAGATAGGACCTGCAACCTTCGGTAAAACTCAGAGGGAGATATTCTTGGGTAGGGATCTCGGATTGAAAACTCCAATATCCGAGGAGACTTTGAAGTTGATAGATGAGGAGATAAAGAGCATAGTTATGAGGGCCGAAAGTAGGGCAGAAAGGATCCTAAAGGAGAACATTGATAAACTCCACGAAATAGCGAAGGCTTTGCTTGAAAAGGAAACCATAAGCAGTGAGGAGCTTGATAATATATTGAAAGATGGAAAAGAAATTGAAAGTGTTCAAGCGGACGGTGAATCAGAAGAGTCAGAATCTCAGACTTGATACTTACCTTTACATAAGCGGATGTGGAGTTTCAAGAACGCGCATAAAAAAAGCCATAGAAGAAGGAAATGTCTTGGTGAATGGAAGGAGGGTCAAGCCCAGCTATAAGGTTAAGGCGGGAGATGAGATACTCGCTAAGATAGAGATTGAGGAGATACCGGATATAATAATAGCCGAAAATAGATCGGTGGATATAGTTTATGAGGATGAGGATATAATAGTGATAAACAAGAGGGCGGGTGAGGTTGTGCATCCCGCGAAGGGACATTTCACGGGAACCATAGTAAATGCGCTGTATCATAAACTTCTGAATGCTCCCGGTTCCGAAAGGAAAAGGCCGGGAATAGTTCATAGACTTGATAAGGATACATCTGGACTTATGGTTATAGGCAAAAGTGAAAAAGCGGTGAGAGATCTGGCTCGCCAGATGGCTACGAAGGAAGCCCAAAGAACATATCTGGCTTTCGTTTGGGGGAGAATTGAAACATCCGGCATGATTGAAGCGCCGATAGGAAGACATCCGATTGATCGTAAAAGGATGGCCATAACCGTTATAAACTCTAAAACCGCCATCACGGAGTACGAACCTATGGTTATTTTTGATTTTATAACACTTTTGAAGGTCAAATTAAAGACAGGAAGAACCCACCAAATAAGGGTTCATATGGAATATATAGGGCATCCGATCGTTGGAGATCCCACATATTCGGGTAGGGAACCCACCAAGATAATAAACGCCATAGGTTCAAAGGTGCCTTTTGAAAGGATATTAAATGCCATAGACAGGCAGGCCCTTCACGCTTGGAGGTTGAAAATCAGACATCCAACGAAGAATGTGGTTATGGAGTTTCTTTCTCCGCTTCCCAAGGATATGGCGGACCTTATAAAAGAGATAAAACTTCTCTCAGGATCCTCTGATAATTCTCCATGATCTTCCTTCTGTTTGATGATATGTGAGCCTTGAATACATCTACGTCTATAACCACCTCATCGTTCATATATTTTCCATATTTCCGTAAAAAGAGCATCTTCTGTAAGGTGTAAAGCAGTCTTTCCGGCAATAAAGATGATAAAAATTCCGCTAAGGTTTTCAGCATTTTTAAATTAGGTACATGTAGGTGTCTCACAGTTTTAAAGTCGTAGTTGGGCAAATATTCTTTTACCCAACCGTTTTTCCTCAATATATCTTCATATATCCTCCTACTATCCTCACCTATGGGTATCATCTGGGATATTTCTCTCGCCACATAGTAGTCCCTAAGGTTAAATGTCAGGGCTTCCTCCGAAAGTAGATAGTTGGGACATATATCCTTGAAGATTTTAACCAAAAGCATAACGAACAGCCTGCAAGTGTATAATCTTTTTGATTTGCAGATTATTAGAATATCTATATCATCGGAAAGGTTAGGATAGCCCGCGGCTACACTGCCGGTTATGAATATCCCTCTAACGAATGGAAGATTGAAGAGTACGGCAAGTTTATGTTTATTTTTCTCCACGATTGAGCAGGATTTACCTTTGCGAATGAATGTACATTTGATGAACCTCCTATCCAAGGCATATACACCCCTTTCCTCAAATATTATTCCTTTGTTCTTCAAAATCTCCAAAACTTCCATAATTTTCTCAACATCGGTTCTTATACTAATGTATTTATGAATTTCCTCAATCTTTAAACCCAAGCCAAAAACCGCCGAATAGGCCAGGGTTTTGACAACCTCAACCTTCAAATTTGAGAACGTACAGCGCATATTCCCCAAACCTCCATAGGAAAGTTTTATTTAACATCTCATCCAGTTTCCAAAGTATTTCAATTTTCCGGGGATCAAATCTGTGGTATCTGTACCAGGCTGGGTAGAGTATTGAGTACCCTTTTTTGAAGAGAATCTTCCAGCCTTTAAAGAATTCCTTTACATCTCCATAAGATAAGGGCTTACTCGGCAACTCCTTATAAGGGGAATATCCTTTCCAATTCCTCATCCTTGAAAATGCTTTATTGAACTTGAATCTGAGGGAGTAAAACAGCATATCAAAGAGGTAATACTTATTCACGCAGGAGAATATAAATATCGCTCCCGGAGAGCATATATTTTTTAGGCTTCGTGAGAATCGCCTTAAATCATATACGGTATTTATGGCTCCAAAGTAAGAATAAACCAGATCAAACTTTATATCGGTTTTAAAATCCTCCAAGATTCCGAGAATTAGTTTAACATTTTTCAATGTCCTCAATTTACTCTTCGCAACATCAAACATACCCCTTGACACCTCCAAACCATAAATCTCCACACTGGGAAACTTTCTTGCGAAAAACTCAATATCAATACCCGTTCCAAATCCGATTTCAAGTACATATCTCGGTTTCCTATTCAAAAAATTCAAAGTGATCCTCCTGAAATCCTCCCTCATCTTCCTCAATATATAGTTCTCCTCATATCTTCTGTCAAAATCCTCAGCATCGTCGTCATAGTATCTACCGACCTCCTCATAATAGTTCTCCATAGTACTTGTAATTTTAAGGTTGTCAGTTTATGTTATAAACCGATGAAGAAAAGCATAACATCCCAGGTTATGTGCGATATTATTACAGGTGTAAGATCCTTCTTCCATACGAATACGAAACCCCACACCAAACCCGCGCCAAGGGCGGCAACCGCCAATGATATGTTGAGAGTGAATATATGAGCGAATACATAAGCCAGAATCATAAATACGTACCCCTTCAATTTACCGAAAATCTCCATGAACTTCCTCTGAACATACCCCCTCCAAAACATCTCCTCGGATATTGATACGAATAAGGTTATAGGAAAACTCTGGTAAGGTGGTGCTAACCGTTTCAACGACTTCACCTCATCAACATAAACGTACATATCAGGGAAAAAATATCTAAGGGTAATTGAGATCCCCAAAAATAGAAAGAACAAAATCAGACCCGATAATAGTCCCACGATCAAATCCCCTTTCTCCGGCCTTATTATTCTCAAAGTCCGTTTATCGGTTAAAGAATAGATGAATATAACAAGGGCTGCGAAAAATATTGAGATCCAAAAGTTAAACGGCCCGTTAAATGCAAATCCCCATCCCAAAGCGGCGAATAGAATGCCCATAAGCACCTTAAACATTCAAAACCCCTCTGTTTAGATTCTCGTATTGTAAGGTTGAATAAGTATCACCGTACTATAATCTTCCTGATTCTGTTTCTCTCCTTTATAAAATATATTCCTTTTCGTAGGTTAGTAGGATCAACCGTTCCCCGTTGTATGACCCTTCCGCTTACATCGTATAACTCATATATGGTGCCACTTCCTGCCATAATATAACTTTCCGTTATTCTCACAGCCACGAGATTCTTAATAAAGAATTCCGGCAACATGGCGCTGGAGGATATATGCGCGCTGTCAGAGGTGGAAGTCCGTATATAATCGTATTCGTATATGTATTCAGCCGTATCTGCTCTCATATATTCGTATCCTACATAAGGTATATACTTCGCCCTTAAAACGAATTTATAGGTGTTCTTTATGTTCTTATACATTATGGTATCCGAGGAATCCGCATAAAGTATAATGGGTTTTGTCTGCCTGAATACGATTTTCAAGGTATCGGTCTCAACCTTTATGCTATCAGAGGATACGAATGCAATCCTTATATATGCGCTATCAACCCTTAAACTATCATCAATACCATCTAAGTCCAGATCCCCTACGGGAAACATACGATTCGCCGGCTGAATACATGTATCCACAACCTGCCATGTGTAGGATATTACCAGAGGAAATCTCAACAATCTGAGATATATCGGATACCTATAAGGTGATAAAACACTTAAATTTAAAGCTTCCGTCAAAAACTCCCCATCATAGTAAGCGTTTAGACTGTCCCAAGTGTATAATGCTGTATCCTCGGATATATACGATGCCGCATCCACCAAGCGCGAGCATATCGTTGTCATATAGTTTGATATTACCGTATCCTTTGAAATATAGGTGTATCCCTTGTCGGCGATGCTATACCATCTAAAATACCCAGGATTATAACCCGCGAATGACAAAGAGGATACGAATATCAACATATCCCACCTCCTATTTTATCCATTTTAGTCCTTTAACATCATTTCTAAACCCCAGTTCCACGCTCAAACTTTCAGGATATACACTTACAACTCTTATCTTACCGAACATCTGTACTCCGCTTATAACCCATAAAGCATGCTCCCCCGATAGCATCAGAGTATCGTAGTATCCCGTATCAGGTGCGATCTCATACGAACCACCATTTGATATTTTTACACCGTTTCCTATGGTGTATATATCCGAACCTATCTTTACAAACTTCAAGTACGGTGCCTTGGCGAGAATGCCCTTGACAACTTTAATATTACCCGATGTATCAATCTCCAAAGCGTTATAAGAGGTGTCATGCAGTTTAACCATATAAGGGTTCATCACCACAGGTCTTAAAATATAATCCTGGCATGAATAACATTTTGTGTCCATCTCCCCTATGAGATCGTAAAAAGGTTGATTTAAAACTATCGTGGTATCATCCCGAACATGTATTACAGTGTCTGGATAAGAGCCTCTGATTGTTATGCTGTTGTAATCATCCTCCACCTTTGAAATGCTTATACTTATCGCTTTTCCATCGTTTGTGGGTTGTGCCTTAAATATTCCGCATGTCTCCGTTAGCCTTTCTCCTATGCATAAATTCTTCAAACACGAAGGCAAGAAAAATAGCAGAAATAAAGGAAAGTACCACCTCTTCATCTTATAACCTCCTTTTTTATTTCCCTTCCAAACTTGATGAAGTAAATACCCCTTTTAAGATTCATATTTTTCATTCCGAATGCAACACCTTCAAACCTTTTTCTTCCAGAAAACATCGTAGATTGATACTTCTATGGGCTTGGGTGTATAGAATGTTAAACTTCGGCCCCTTTTGATATACTTGGGTTTTTCGGATGAGAGATGCAGACAGTCATAGGTCTCATCGTTATAAAAAACTTCAATATAATACGGTGAGTAAATGTAATGATTAATTATATACCCACAACCTCTACCATACGATCTACAAAGTTCCTTGGTAGCGATTATGGTTCCAGCCTCGGCATGACCCTCCTCAAACTGC
Source organism: Caldifarciminota bacterium (assembly GCA_015492295.1). GTDB lineage: Bacteria > Hydrothermota > Hydrothermia > LBFQ01 > LBFQ01 > Caldipriscus. Next base: position 381 of record WGFI01000076.1, on the reverse strand, counting down.
GGATATGTCAATATTCAGTTTAACCTGAAAGCATGAAACAACTCATGCGTGAGAAGGGCTTCATCTGTTTCGTTATCAAACACTCCACCTTCCGGATTTATAACTATATACCCATTATCATCCCAAGGCCATAATGTGCATCCAAACTCACCTGTTATCACAAAACACACCGCATTATACCAAGGAACACAGGTTATTCCTGAACCTACAGGTACATCATCATCTTTAATTATCTTCACGAAAGGATTTCCCCTTCTCCACCACTTGTCAGTCATAAACGCTTGACCATATATGTCCTCTATTATAGGCAATACCCTGCTCAGATGCGAGTTTATCAAACTCCTCTCTGATAATGTCCATCCTCCACCTATGCATGTCCTG
>WGFI01000075.1 GCA_015492295.1 Caldifarciminota bacterium | reverse complement strand
GGGTTATATGGTACGGAACGCTTGAAAAGAACCTTATTGGCGGATTTATATCCCTTTTTCTGATTTCTCCCTCCACATTTACCTTTAAATAGTCCTCGCAAATAACATCAACACCTCTGAGTTTGAGCATTTCACAGAAGAACTTATCAATCTCAATCGCTACGACCTTACATCCCTTACTCAAAAATTCAAATGTGAAATTTCCCATACCCGGACCCACTTCAAGGAACACATCCTCATTATGCGGATTTATAAAGGAAACAATCTTATCAATGTATCTCTTATCGCTCAAAAAAACCTGACTGAGTCTCACTTTAAAAGGTTGGATTTCAGCGTTATTATACCTCCCGTTCCGAATGCCAATGCAACCACATTTGAATACACATCAAAGTCGTATAAAAACATTCCGTTGGAGTAATACGCTACGGGAACCGGTGATGATGGATTCGCAAGGGAGTACATTATCAGACCGCCTTCCCCGAGCGATGCCAAAAGGTATTTACCGTGTACCTTGACCTTTGAGGCGGGTTTATCGGTTTCTATTTCCCCAACGAGAGGGTTTTTTGATTTTATATTTAGAACCTTTATTCCGCCTTTCCCAGCCGCTATGTACAGATATGGGCCATAAGATGCCACATCAAGCACTGGATCCGAAGGAAGCTTGTATTCATAAACCTTTTGCAGAGCTTTGCCGCTGAATTTCAATATCACCAATCCATCTTGACCCAGGGCTATGATCACATAAGGGTATCCTGCATACATGGACAATGCAGCCCCCGATGAAAACACCAAGTTGGCGACACTCTGAGGAGACTTGGGATTTGATATGTTATACACCTCTATGCCCAAGGAAGTTAAAACGAAGAGGTAGTTGGATGATACATCCAGGGATACTATATTACCCGCCGTTGGGACGGTTGTTATAAGACTTCCATCCGTAAAACTGACCACGGCTATCTCAGGCGTTGGGGTCTTGTTCAGGCCCACATATACAACCCCCTTGTAATACGCCGATCCTACTGGTCTCAAACCGGCGTTGTACTCGGGAAGCTGAACCCCCTTTACGGAATCCTTCAATGTGAAGATGTTTAAAATCTTTAGGCCTACGGGTGTGCTTGCGAATAAGAATCCACCAACCGCATATACGCTGCTGACCTCCTTAAAAGTCCAGGTTCCCTGTTTATGGAATCTGTATATCTCCTCCTCTACTCCACCCAGCTGAGAATATAGAATAAGCGTTATCATCTGAGCAGAAATGAAACTATGTCCGCAACCCTCTCAGAGTACCCCCATTCATTATCGTACCACCCGAAGACTTTGTAAAGATTCCCTATTTTTTTGGTTAAGGTCGTGTCTATCACAACCGTCCTCTTCTCCCCTATGAAATCGCTTGATACCAGCTCTTCATCCGTGTATCCGAGTATCCCTTTCAGTTCCCCATCGGCATACCTTCTGAAAGATTCATTTAACTCATCAACGCTAACATCCTTTGAAAGTTCAACGGAAAAATCAACTAACGATGGAACCGCAACGGGAACGCGCATCGCGATGGCATCTATATTTCCCTTGAGTTCAGGATATATCTCAAATATCGTTTTTGCTGCGCCAGTTGAAGTTGGTATTATGTTGAGCATCGCGTTCCTTGCCCTGCGCAAATCTTTATGTGGAGCATCTTGAAGCCTTTGATCATTGGTATATCCGTGTATCGTCGTCATAAGACCTCTCCTTATACCGAAATTTTCATGCAGGACCTTTACCATTATGGCAAACGCGTTGGTCGTGCAAGAGGCAGCGGATATTATACGATGAGAATTCTTATCTATCTTTGTATGATTTATACCATACACCACGGTTATGTCCGCTTTATCCTTCGCAGGAGCGGTTATGATAACATGATTCGCTCCCGCATTTATATGCTTATACGCTTTGTTATACTCCCTGAACTTGCCACTGGCTTCAATAACTATATTCACACCTTCGTCTTTCCAAGGTAATTTTTCAGGATCGGGCTCGGAAAAAACTTTGATTTTATTCCCATCAATGAGTATATCTTCGCCCGAAGTTTCAACGGATGATGAGAATTTCCCATATACCGTATCGTATTTTAAAAGATGAGCAAGGGTTTTTGCATCCGTAAGATCGTTTATATAATCAACCTTTATGCCTCTATCGTAGAGTATCTTAAAAACCTGCCTACCTATCCTTCCAAAACCGTTTATGGCTATCTTCATCTTACTCCTCCTCCTCTATGGAAACTATATCCTCTTCCACTCGGCTGATCACATCTTTAATTTCCTCCCTGAGCCTGTCAGCCAGCTTTCTGCCTTTTCTCCTGAGCCTATCCCTGATCTCCTCACCGGTGTAAGGCGTCATAAGCAATGAAATCGCCGTACCGACTATGAGACCACTAAGAAAGGCAACAAATGCGATCTTACCTTTGTTCATAGAACGGGTATTTTAAGGCAGGAAAATTTGGAATAAGCGATTTAGAAGTTTCACCATTTTACGATTACAACCTGGGCATTCTCATTATGATCAAATTTACTTTCAACCTTGAATATATCCACTGCCTCATCAAACGACTTTATAGCCTTACCGATGAACATAGGTTCATCCTGAATATAGAACTTTACAACATATATTGCATACAGAAGACCTATTATCCCTCCTACAACATAGGGAGAATAAGGCTCATCAACTCCTACAAGCCTCTGAAAATCGTTAAACCCATTCCCCAGAATTTCATAGCATTCATCATAGCTGAGAATATATCTTCGGGCGTTTCAAGATGACCGTACGCGACTTTACATACAGCACTTTCGCGATTAGAGAGAAAATAAGGAGTTGTAATAGGGAGCTTTTCTACCGTGACATCCTGAGTTTATGAGGAGTAAAGCCTTTTAGGACTTTCAGTTTTTCAAGGAATCAAGAGAGAAGAAAGATTTGAGGATTCTCGCAGTTTTTCAACATCTTCCCTTGTATCCTCGGTGTAGGAGGTAATGAAGTAAAACTCAGGGAAGGCAAAAAGCTTGACCTCTCTTTGTGTCCATAAGGACATAAGCCGGCTCTATCTTTATCTCCTCAAAACCCACCCTAACATCTTCTTTGCGGTATATCCTGAAAGTTAGAGGTATCCTCCTCTCTCCCACTACTTATACACCCACATCTTGTCTAACACTATGTCATCCATCACGAGGTAGATAGGTCCTCTCTTCATCGCGGACTCATACCCTTCCCTTTTTCTTTTTATCATCAAGCCCCTATTCTCATGGTGAAATATCCCTTTTCTTGAATGGAGATCAACGCAAGCTTACACCGGGGTATATTCTAAGGGAGAAAGGTTACAAAGACGATCCTCGATCAAAGATGAGCGATGCGGAGATACATACCGATAAGGAGGATACACAAGTTGAAGGAGACGATAGAGTGGATAAGCAAGGAGGTAGAAAGGAAGGTGAGGGAGGGGATAAGCAGCAAACACTATACCCGTTTATTCCTGTCAGCCTTATAGGAAAAGCAAGAGGAAGCGGTTTTACATTGGTATTAAATCGGCATCCTCGTTAATCCCAAAAATCATAGGTCTTCATAAGTCAGCTTTTGAAGGAAATGTTTTCAAAGAAGAAGCGTATTAACGATATGAGTTGAATACATAGCCGTAGTCTCCTCAACTATGTTATTATCTCCCTCACCCGCTTACTCTACCCCAACTAGCAACTCACATAGAATGGAAATTATCATCTAACAATGACTTTTAGATGGGCACCTTTTACGGATATGATATACACACCTTTTGGAAGGCGGAATTTACCCTCTCCTTTTATATATCCTTCTTCCATTAAAGCGCCGGATAGGTTATAAATCTTAACCTCTCCTTCGTAGTTCTTAACTATCACATACTTTCCATCGTAATAGGCTTTTGGATCCTTCTCCTTAATTCCGAGTTCATCATCATAACCCAACGTAGTTTCCCCGAGAGTTACTATGCTCATGGATGTAACCGCTCTATCTCCCCAACCGTAGATCCCCCTCAACCTTTGCCAGTTGGATATGTTGCAACAATTTGTAGCTTGATAATTACACCTAAGGATAATGGTACTATCATAAACCGTACCCGTTGGCGTTCCACCTCCCGAAGAGTTATCATTATCCCTCCAAAGGGCAGCGTAAAGGTATCCGTTCTTACTCGCAGCCAATTCCGCCGCATGCTCACCGTTTATAATAAATTGATTTCCGGGTGAATATTCAAATGTGAAACAGTATGAACCGTTGTGATAAAGCCTCGCATTCGTCCCCTGCTGCGAAACCAATATCCATTCCTCTCCGGAAGGATCCCTGACGATATCAACGTACCGGGAATCGTAGCTACCTGGTACGGTATCAATTATACTCATACCGCAACCTATTAAATCCATCGTATTGAATCTGCAGCTGTATTTTCTCGGTGAAGCCCCCGCTCCCCAATCAACTATATATACGCTATCACCGAACATGGTTATACTTCCATCGTTATCTTGGGAAAGGGTTCCCCAAGGCCAATTTACGGTATCAATCTCCGTCCATGAAACTAGATCGTTGGACATAAATACCCTTCCATCCACAAATTCTCCACCGCTACTCGTACAGAAGCCGCTGGCATACAGCAAATAATAATCCGTACCCCCTATGTCCTTATATACCACGCCAACAGCGCCCTCATCGTAATACTTATGTCGGCAGCTTCCTATAAATGGCTCTTTCAATATGGTTGTTATATAATCCCATGTTAAAGTGCAGCCAGACTGAACCTTCCCCTGATATATTATTAACCCTGATCGCACCTGGGGAACATATATGGTACTTGTAGTTTCTGCAAATATACCCATCACGATATGCCCGTATTTATCAACAGTGGCTCCTAATCCAAAATCAGCTGAAAGAAAGTTGATAGTATCAACGAGAAAAGGCCCGTTCCAGGTATTCCCTCCATCGCAGGAAACGAACGATACGAGAGTATCGTTCCAGGGATCCGGACTGGATTCAGCCCATGATTGGATCCTTATAACTACCAAAGTATCCACCTGAGCATAAACCCAATTGCCCATAAGCAAACCCACTATTATAAATACCTTTTTCATAGTATGAATATTCCAAGGATGCCAAAGTTTTGTATCAATAGGTGGTTGCACGGCACATTGCAACCTACTTTACTTCTTTCAAGGCATCTTTATCCGAAGATTTTCCTACAATACTCTTTTATATCATTCACCCAGAAACCTTTTTCATTTGAAAGTAGATTCCCGGACTTATATGCTATCTCCAAATCGGTTGGGCATATCCTATAATCTCCCAACCTTGCTATGTTTTCAAATATCCTTCTCCTTGGATTCTTGCTCCCCTCAAATAGGAGTCCTGCTCTTTCCATCAACCTTTTTCTACCAACGCTCTTTATGTAAGCCAATATTATCAACTGTTTTTTGGGTAGTTTTATCTCCTTGTTGCCTTTCATAAGCTTCAGATAACCAGAAAATTTAAGGTACATTCTATCTCTGTGAATTTTATCCACATACCACCACAGGTAATACATACCTTCCAATCCTGAGAACCTTTTAAATTCGGAAAGTTGTCCCAAAGTATAGAGTACATAAGAATATAAAACTTCAAGCATCGGGACATTCGGAAACTTAGGGATATTCACATACCCTTTCCAAATGCTCTCAACCAACAGGAGTTTGGTATAGGTGTATCTATCTCCCAAAGATTTGGCTATTTCCTTTGATATAAAAAGCGAATGCTTATCAAACAGGGACTTGAAAAACATAAGATCCAAAGCATAACCGACGAAACCCATATCAAGCATCTCATCAACATGCTCATCTATTTCCGCGAGTATGTTATCAAAGTTTCCGGAGATTATATCTTGGGTGATGAGCAGCTTTTTATATAAGACTTCGTATAGCATGTAATCTTTTACGCTTTTAATATGATTTTCATCCAAGCTTTCAAAAAACTTCCCTCTGAGTATATTTATTTGCATTTTTCTTAATGGATTTTTGGAAATCTGAGAGATCTTTTCCGCTTCTTGGGTATATCCGTACGAACTCAGTATCCAAAAAGTATGACCCTTATCGGTATATCTCAATATCTTCATCAACCTATCAACTTTGAGCGTTCTGAAACAGTAGGTAGCATAATAATTCCAAAAGTGTTTGTCCATTCCAAATCTCTTTTTATACAATCTCAGGAATTTTTTCAGATTTTTAATATCCCTTTTAACAACCATAACATCAATCGCTTGAAGGAAGCTTTCCTTACTACCATCCCTCTTGATTATATCCACAGCGAGTGAGAACGCCTCATTTACTCTCCCTTTGAAAAGCAAATCTTTAACTTCCTTCTCAATCTCCTTCACATCTGGAATTATACCGTTGAAAAAGTTTTCAAGTATGAGGATATTCACAATGGAATTAAATGGATAATCTTTAAAAGTAGAAATGCATATACACCTGCGACTATATCGTCAAGCATTATACCCCAACCTTTTGGCAGTCTTTCCATTAATCTCGCAGGAAAGGGTTTGATAATGTCAAGGATTCTAAAAATCAAAAATCCCAATATTAAAAACCATATATCAGGCTTTTGAGGAAAGAACACCATATAAAATGCGGTTATTTCATCTATGACAACGCACTTTGGATCCCTTTCACCCGATACATCCACCATATAATTTGATGATAGGATTCCGAGCATAAGCAGGGATGAAAATGTAAGAATTATGATAAGCGGGTTGATGTAGGTGATGAATATTAAAGGGATTGATACTAAGCTCCCAAATGTCGCGGGAGCGATATTTATTTTACCTATGTATCCTCCCGTTGCTATGAACTCAAATATTTTCCCCACCAGTCCAAATATCTTCTTAATCTATCAATTCTTAAATCCGGGGGTCCGCTCCTTGAAAGTCCATGGGATGTTTCACCTGGGTACCTTATGAATACCACCTCCTTTCCGAGGGTCTTTAAAGCCTTGAAAAGTTGTTCCGCCTCTGATATGGGACACCTGTAATCCCCCTCACTGTGTATTATTAACAATGGGGTTTTTATGTTCTTTGCCAATCTTATAGGCGATCTCTCCCAAAGTTTCTCTATTCTATCCCAGAAATCACCCTCCCAATACATATCGGGTGAGAAAGGGAAATCGGATGTTCCCATCATGCTGAGTAAATTCACGACGCTTCTATCGGTTATAGCAGCCTTAAATCTATCCGTCTTGCCCAATATCCAGTTGGTCATGTATCCCCCATAGCTCCCACCGGTTAAACCTATCTTCTTAGGATCAACATAAGGAAGGTTTTCTATAAAATCGGCGACTTTCATTATATCCGAGTAGTCCTTATTTCCCCAATCTCCCTTTATATCCTTGGCGAACCTCTCACCGTATCCTTTACTTCCCCTTGGATTTGAAAATACCAATATATATCCATTTGCAACGGTTAGTTGAAATTCATGGAAGAAGACATTACCGTAGGCCGCATGAGGTCCCCCGTGTATATAGAGTATAGCTGGGTATTTCTTTTCCTCATCCAAATCCTTAGGTTTCATAACCCAAGTGTGAATCTTAACATCATCGTTATCAATCCAAAACTCCTCGGCATCATAAACCTCAACATCCCTTACCCATGAGTTGAAATCGCTGAGTTTCCTTATACCTCCATCGTATATCCATATCTCAGGAGGTACAGTTATGGTGCTCGCGGAGAATATGAAGATCTTTCCGTCGGTATCAAAGGAGTTTATTCCACCTCTAAAATCAAAGACCCTCTTAAAATTCCCATCTAAATCAACCTCGTATATGTTCGCGTTTCCTTTTTCGGTAAGGATAAAGTAAAATTTCTCCTTAACATATCTCAGACCTCCACCCTCACCAAACTCCGAAGTATCACTGAGCAAAGAATAACCTATACTATTATCCAAATCGGAAGTCAAATTTCTCGCTTTCCCAGACCCAATGTCAAATATCCAAAGGTGCATATTTCTCGTTCCCCAACCATCCGTAGGATCATCATGACCCACGAATGCGAGTTCATTTTCGGAAACATATATGAGGTTAGATTTGGGACCCTCAATGGGCGTTATATCATGAATCTCATCCCTTTCCAAGTCATAAACCTTTATATAAGACATATTTCTGAGTTCCTCAGGACTGCTGGCGATGAAATATATTTTTTTCCCATCGTTTGAAAACACAAGTGAATTTATCCAGAATTTTCCTTCCAAATCCACGATCTTCTTTTCACCAGTTTTCACATTCCATATTACGATTTTTGGCCTCCTATCAAGTATATAACCCATACCATCAAGTTTGTAGAACAGAGTCGTTATTTCCATAGGGGGATTTGATAGGTTCTTTTCCTTGCGGAACTTCCGCGCTTCCTTCTTCATAAATTCGGGTTTTTCAAGAAATACTATCGCCATTAAATCACCGTCGGGTGAAACGGTATAATCAAGTACATTACCCTCCGGAAGTTCGGTTATCTTATCGCTCTCCCCTCCATCCCTCTTTATATAATATACCTGGGAGGTTTCATCCCTATTTGAAACGAAGAATATACCTTCCCCTCTCGGATGCCATTTGGGTTTCGTATCCATACTTTCCCCCGATGTAAATCTGCGAATTTCACCGTTTGATAGCATATAGATGTTTGAAATGTACCTGTTTTTCTCCCTGTTTATACCCTTTACCGCAAACACGGCTTCTGAATCAAACATTTCCACAGATGATACGCTTTTAAGTCTATATATATCCTCAACCGAGATCTTCCTACCCATAGCGGATATTCTAAGCGAGAAATCTTTCCGTTCCGTTTGATACAAACTTTTCCACAATATAATACACTGTCTATGCAATTTATTATTGGTTTAACAGGTTGGTCTGCGGGTTTGGTTGTTGGTGAGCCTTTCGGTGTATCTTTAAAACTTTATAAGGAAAAGTTCTCATTTGAGGTAAAGGCGGGTAAGAGTCTCTTCCTTAATAAATACGGTTTGGGTATATATGCGGATATATCCCCCGAGATAAACTTTTACATCTATGATAACTTCATGTTTTATGGGGCGGTCGGGTTGTTGTTAAATCTCAACGATGAGGGGTTTAATGTGCCAGGAGTATTCATCCCTTTGGGAATGGAGGGTGTTATAAGGGATCTACCGCTTTCACTATCCATTGAGATATTCCCCGCGATCCTTTATATGAAACCTACATTCGGTTTGAACTTCTCCATAAAGTGGAGGGATGTTTATTTGGAGAAACCTACTATTATGGAGAAGAAACCCAAGGTTTTGGTAAAGAAAGGTGAAAAGGAGGAGAGAAAACGGAAAGAGAAGGATAAGGAGAGAACCGTAAGGTACGATAGAGAAAAAGCGAAGTACTATTACAATCTGGGTTTGAATGAGTATTCAAAGGGGAATTATGAAAAAGCCCTTGAGTACTTTAAGATGTCCCTCGCGGAGGATCCAACATTCAAGAAGGCGAAAGATGCTTATGAAAGGACAAAAAGAATGATAGGGAGATGAGTGTAGATGAGCTTTTAAGTTATATAGAAAGTAGGTTCGGTATAAGTAGGGAAGTATTTGAGAATTACAAATTTAAGGTAAAGGGTAGGGATGTTTGGATATTTTCCGAGGACGCGCCCGAGGACTTAAAGGGTTTAAACAGGGTAGGTTTGAGATTCGCTCGGGGCTTAGGGAAAAGCGTTAAATTAACCACAGCCGTTATTCAGATATTCGGTAAGTATGCGACCAGGAATGTTTATGAGATTTCAGAGGAAAAACTTGAGGATTTTTTAAGGGGTAAGGATGTAGAGATCGGGGAGGTGAATAGTATTGATAGAGGGCAGGTTATAGTTAAATTCGGTGAGGATATTCTGGGATCGGCGTTATATGATGGGAAAACTTTAAAGAACCAAATACCAAAGGCAAGAAGATTGGTATAACGGAAACTCGTCCCTTATAGCAATCTCTTTATATTACTCTCCCAAACATCAATTGGAACATATCCTATGAACCTACGAACTATTTTCCCATTTCTGTCTATCAAGAAAGCCGTTGGAAGACCGAGTATGCCTCCGAACCTATCCTCTATCCTCCTATTGGACATGGCTATCGGATAGGAAACCCTTATCTCATTCCTTATGAAATCTTCAACGACCTTGGGATCATCATCCTTTGAAAAACCTATTATCAGAACATCACCCTTGTATTTGTTGTATATCTTTTCCAAATCCGGCATAGATTTTCTGCAAGGTTGGCACCATGTTGCCCAGAAATCCACGATGAGAATCTTACCTTTCAGATCCCTGTTCCATTTGTATATTTTCCCATCTATCGTGCGAAACGATAACCCTTCAACACTCCCCTCCTTTTTATTACAACTTATTCCCATAATAATCATCACCGCCAATAATAACCATCTCATAAGTTGGAATTCTACGCTTGAATTACAACCGTATAATCTCCGTCTATGCATAAAAAACTTTTTTTGCCCGGACCCATAGAAGTTAGAGAAGATGTATTGAAACAACAATGTCGCCCCTTAATAGGACATAGATCAACGGAGTTTTCCGAGATGTATCATCGTGTGGTGGAAACTTTGAAAGAGCTCTTTAATACCAGCTATCATGCCTTCGTATTTACATCCTCTGCCACGGGCGTTATGGAGGGATTCATAAGGAACTTTGTAAAGAGAAGGGTTTTGGTCATGCAGAACGGTTCGTTTGCAAAGAGATGGGTTGAGGCATGCAAATTGAACGGTAAGGAGGTTTTTTCGTACGATATTGAGTGGGGAAAGGCTGTAAAACCCGATATGGTTAGGGAGGAGCTTAGAAAGAAACATTACGATGCGATCATAGTGGTTCATAACGAATCTTCAACGGGCGTTTTAAGTCCTTTAAAAGATATAGCGGAAGCCGTAAAGGACACATCACAGGATACGCTTATCCTCGTTGATGCCGTCACCTCCATGATGGGCGTTCCATTGGAATTTGAAAGTTGGGGCATAGACGCCGTAACCGCCAGCGTTCAAAAGGCTTTCGGTCTTCCACCGGGTATAGCGGTCGCTTTTGTAAGTCATAGGGCGATGGAGGTGTCAAAGGGTATAGAGGATAAGGGCCTATATTTTAACTTTGAAGAAATGGTAAAATACTATGAAAAGAGACATCAGACACCTTTCACTCCCAACATTTCATTGATATACGCCCTTGATTATCAACTTCAAAGGATAAAAAAAGAAGGAATTGAAAACAGGTACAGGAGACATGAGGAGATGGCCAGATTGGCACAGGAATGGGCAATAGAATATTTTTCCATGTTTCCCGAAGAAGGATACTGGTCAAAAACCATAACATGCGTGAAGAATACGAGGAATATACCTGTGGGGAAATTCCTTGAGGAACTGAGTAAGGTGGGATTTGTAATAGCAAATGGTTATGGTCCTTTAAAGGATAAGACCTTCCGTATAGGACACATGGGAGATATAACCGCTGAGGAGTTGAAGGAACTACTCGAGGTTATGACGGATATACTGAAAAAGATGGGATACATTGGATAGAAAAGCCCTTGAAAAGGAGCAGCTCAGCTTAGCGAGAAAGGTCCTACTTGAAGATAAATTTGGGGATTTGAGGTTGGTAGCAGGTGCTGATTTAACATTCTTAGATATATGGAAAAATCCAACGGAGGGGCTTGCGGCATTTGTTATCGTTGATTTTAAAACCGGTAGAATAGTTGAGGAGAATATAATAAGTGGTATCGTAGATTTCCCTTATATTCCTACATTTCTGGCTTATAGGGAACTTCCGTTGCTTTTGAAGGGCTTTGAAAATCTGAAAAATAAAGCCGATATATACATTATAGACGGACAAGGAATAGCACATCCAAGAGGTCTCGGTATAGCATCGCACTTCGGTGTGGTTCTTGATGTCCCGAGCATCGGAGTCGCGAAATCTTTACTGTTTGGAAGGTACAGGGAACCGGACCCGAGGAGATTTACGCCCCTTTATTCAAAGCACTCCGGTGAGATCATAGGATGGGTTATAAGGCCGTCAAAGGGTAAAAAGATGCTCTTCGTATCTCCTGGGCATAAGGTCTCGGTAAATACCAGTTTGAAGATTGTTCTGGAATTTTTGAGAAGAAAGTGGGAAATACCGACATTTCTCGCTCACAATCTACTTCAACGGGAAAGAAGAAGGAGACTTTACGGATAAATCGGGGAGGTTTTCATAAACTTATATTTAACCCTAAGAAGGTTTTTATATCATTCTTGGATAGACCCTCGGGAGCGAGGCTGTTGTAATCATTCTTTACGCTTATCCTTAAAGATAGATGCTTCGTTATAGATATTAGGATATTCGCACGTGCGTCTATAAGGTAATCATGAAAGTTTTCTATGTTTGGCTTATAGAAAACCATGGCAAACACCCTGATCCCACCGTACTTGAACCTGAATTTAGGCCTCAACGATAATCTATAAATCCATCTCGGGTTTTCATCAAAGTATCTTTCGTAGGACCTAAGAACGGCCAAACTCGTGGAAAATTCCTTTATACTATCCTTTAAAAAGTCATATTTAAATCCTAAACCTGCGTCGCTTCTGTTATCCAAACCGGCCATTTCATCATATTCGGCGGATAAAAATAAGAAAGTCTCAACCCTCTTCAAGATATAATAATCAAGATTTAAAACGACCTTACCCGAATTCGCATTCTTAACACCCTTTGATTCTCCATAGGTCGTCTCCATATAAAGTCCAAAGTCTAAGGGATGGGTTTCTTTTGCCGCATTCAGCCCACCTTTCAATGTGATGTTATCAGAATTTCCTTTCAAAAGTATTCCACTTATGAATATATCAAGAGAAAATGGCAGCATATCATTTAAGGGAATTCAAGACCATATCTTTCAGCTTCATCCCAATTTCTCTCACCTCCTCGTCGGATATAAAGGTGAGTTTTCCTTCTTTCTTTAAGGGTTTTCCGTCTATGAATACCCATTTAACATCGCTTGATTTTGCGGTATATACTATGTGTGAGTAGGGATCATATATAGGTTGCATGTGAGGAGATTCCAAGGAGATGACTATAAAGTCCGCCTTCTTGCCGACTTTCAGCGAGCCTATGATATCATCAAATCCTATAACTTTGGCTGATTCAATGGTCGCCATTCTAACTACTGCCTTAGCATTCATAACCTCGGGATCCATAGTCCTGACTTTATGAAGTAGGGCCGCCGTTCTCATTTCCTCAAACATATCAAGATCATTGTTTGATGCTGCCCCATCGGTAGCGAGTCCCACCGTTATCCCTTTTTTGATATACCTATCAACGGGAGCTATGCCGGATGATAGTTTCATATTACTTTGGGGATCGTGAGCGACCTTAACATTCCTTTCTTTAAATATCTCAATTTCATTGTCGCTCAGATGCACGGAATGGGCGGAGATAAATTTATCATGGAGGATTCCGAGACTTTCAAGGTATTCAACGGGCCTTTTCCTGTATTTTTCGGTTATCTGTTGGACTTCATTTAAGGTTTCAGCGACATGCATATGTAAAGGCACATCGTATTCTTTCGCGATCTCGTATCCTTTAATTATCAAATCTGGGGAACAGGAGTATGGAGCGTGAAGACATACGGAAAATCTGGCAAACTTGTACATATTCTTCATTCTCAGCTGATTTTCAACCTTCTTTATACCTTCATCCGGGGTCTTAAACGAAGGGGTTGGAAAATCTATGAGTCCCTCACCTAAGAGACCGCGGAAACCTATTTCCTCCATAACCTCAGCGGCTACCTCTTGAAAGAAGTACATATCATTTATGGCGCCCGTACCCCCATTTATCATTTCCGCTATCGCGAGCTTAAAAGATAGGGAAACCATCTCCTCATTTACAGTTTTGCTTTCAGCAGGCCATATATATTCTTGCAGCCATTTAAATAAAGGTAGATCATCCGCCAATCCTCTATAAGCGACCATAGCCGTGTGAGTATGGGTATTTATCAATGTGGGCATACCTATGGAAGGCCTGGTGTCTATAACAGGTATATCTCCCGTTTCCTTATAACTTCCCGAATATATTATTCTATCATCCTCAACCACTATTAAACCATCCTCTATAACCTCATCGGGTTCCATAGGCAAAAGGTAGGAAAACCTAACGCCAAACTTCATAAACCGGGTATTATATCCTTGATTATCTAACCACCTTCTTCACCTTATTCCCTTTAAACATTACAAAGTATATTCCCCTTCTTTCAGGCTTAAAATTCTTATACTTTCCTTTGTGTATTCTTTTCCCGTCTGTGGTGAATATCTCCACATAATCATCAGGCTTTAAGACCTCACTTTCATCTATGTTTAACTCATCGTCATTGCCAAGAACACCGCATCCTCCTTCATTGGAAGCCGCGTCTATGACACTTATTTTAGAGGATTTACCAACAGTAACTATCTCAACGCATCCATCTCCATCAACATCACCAACTGAAACGGAACGATGAGAATCCCATAAATTCCAACTCCACAAAATAGAACCGCTCGCTGATACAACAGTTATACCACAACAGGAACTGTGCGCCACATTCTGAACTATCTCCAAGCCAGGTGTGGGATCAACATCTGCTATTATATTTAAAGGCATAGGGTATGGTTTATCACCATCTGCCACACTAACCTGCCATATCAAGCTTCCATCCGTTCCCCTAAGAGCATAGAGAGTATTATCCCAGCTACCGAAAATAACTTCAATTTGTCCATCATAGTTTATATCCCCTATTGCAGGAGTAGAATATACAGCGTTCAGCATTGTATAGAGCCAAAGCAATGATCCATCGGTTCCTCTCAATGCATAGACTTTATGATTATTACTACTTATAATGACTTCAATGTACCCATCATTGTCTATATCTCCTAAGGTAGGAGAGGAAAGCACAGAGGAACCCGTTGCATAAGACCACAATACAGAACCATCTATACCTCTTATAGCATAGACATTACCATCATAACTGCCAAACACGATTTCAACTTGTCCATCATTATTTAAATCACCGATTGCAGGTGAGGAATATACCTTATCACCCGTAATATAAGACCAAATCAATGATCCATCTATACCCCGTAAAGCATAGACTTTCCCATCACCACTACCCACGACGATTTCAAGCTGCCCATCGTTGTTAATGTCTCCTATAGCTGGAGAAGAATTTACCTGACCAGCAGTTGCAAAAGACCAGAAAAGCGACCCATCTGTACCTTTTAACGCATAAACTTTCCAATCTTCACTACCTACAACGACTTCAATATTACCATCATTGTCTATATCTCCTATTGCGGGCGAGGATATTATACCCATACCTGTCGTGAAAAACCAAAGCAATGATCCATCCGTACCTCGTAGAGCATAAATCTTGTCATTATATTCACCCACAATAACTTCAATATATCCATCGTTGTTTATATCCCCTATCGTGGGAGAGGAATATAAAGCGACGCCTGTGGTATAACTCCATTTAACATACCTCCCACTTGTAAGGTTTCCCCTCATAGCCTGTCTTCCAGTATGATTCTGTGTTCCATTGAACATCTGCCAAGAACCGTTGGCCCAGTTAGAAGGTGGAACGCAGGTCGTCTGAAACCCACAACTCTGAGCGTTTATAAACTCGGGAAACAAGCCTAAAAACACCCAAACAACTAACACTAAGCCCCTATATTTGTTTGTTGAGATTTTCATAACGGAAATATTATAAGGATGAAAAACTTTTTGTCAAGGTGTTTTCTATCAGGCTTTATTGCCCCAAAAGCATTTTCATACGCTTATGAAATTACCAAGAAAATCAACAACGGGTTTGTTCTATTTTGTGGTTAAATTTCCCTGCCTCAACACCTTTATTTCTTCTTCAAGTGCTTTTATCTCAGCTTTTAAAGTCTTCCTACCTATATCTATCCTCCTCATCCTTGGTTAGATCCCCTAACATTTTATTTACCCTCTTGACAACGATTCGTTTAAGTGTTATAATTCCCACCCTATGGTCGCCAAGACTTTTTCAGCGATGCACTGGGGAGTTGATGCCATAAAGATAGAGGTTGAAGTGGATTATACGAAAGGGGTTCCTCAATTCGTAATTGTGGGATTGCCGGATGCCGAGGTTAGAGAGAGTAAAGAAAGGATACACTCGGCTATAAAGAATTCGGGTTTCCCCTTCCCACCGGGGAGAGTCAGGGTAAATTTGGCTCCCGCTGATATAAAGAAAGAAGGCTCTTTGCTTGATCTACCCATAGCGATCGCCGTCCTTTCATCCTTTGGATACATACCCCCCGAGAGATTGAGAGAGTATATGCTACTCGGAGAATTGGCCCTTGATGGCGGTTTGAGGAAAGTTTCCGGGGTTTTACCGGCTTCAATACTCGCGAAGAGCGAAGGTCTAAAACTCGTTGTACCTTCCGCTAACGCTTATGAGGGTGCCGTGGTTAAAGGTGGTAAAGTTTTCGGTTTAAGTAATTTGGGTGAGGTTGTAAAGTTCATACTCGGCGAAATGGAGATTGATCCCGCTGAATTCAACGAAACCCAAACATACCCCGAATACGATGTTGATATGGAGGATGTTAGAGGTATGGAATATGTTAAGAGGGCATGCGAAGTCGCGGCGGCGGGAGGTCATAACATCTTAATGATAGGTCCTCCGGGTTCCGGGAAAACGATGATCGCAAGGAGGATACCGACCATACTTCCAGAAATGGAGGAGGAAGAAGCCATAGAAACCACGAAAATATATTCGGTTGCGGGACTCATGCCATCCGGTGAAGGTTTAATAACTACCAGACCTTTCAGAGCACCGCATCATACGGTTTCCGAGGTTGCCCTCATAGGAGGGGGTTCGGTACCGAGACCTGGGGAGGTCAGTTTGGCACACAATGGGGTCCTTTTCCTTGATGAATTACCCGAGTTTAGCAGGCAAGCTTTGGAATCTCTGAGGCAACCTATGGAAGATGGTAAGGTTAGAATAAGTAGGGCTAGAGGGAGCGCGGAGTTTCCAGCAAACTTTATGTTAGTCGCCGCTATGAATCCCTGTCCGTGCGGGCATTTTGGTGATAAAACCAAAAACTGCACCTGTACAGTATCGGCGATAAACCGCTATCAGGGGAAAATTTCAGGGCCACTGCTTGATAGGATAGATATATTCATAAATGTTCAGCCCTTGACCTATGATGAGTTCAGAAATAAGAAGGGGGAAAAATCATCATCAATAAGGGAAAGGGTGAGGAAAGCCAGGGAAATCCAGATAAAAAGATTTGAAGGCCGTGGAATTTACACCAACAGCAGAATGACACCGAGGATGATAAAGGAGTTCTGCAAACTTTCAGCGGAAGCAGAAAATCTTTTGAGAATGGCATCCAACAGGATGGGTATCTCGGCCAGAGGTATCAGCAGAATATTAAAGGTTGCAAGGACAATAGCGGATCTTGAAGGATCAAGGGATATACAGACACATCACATCGCGGAAGCCATACAATACAGGCAGAATGTAGGGGAATACTGGATGACTTGACGGAGAAACTCTTTCATCCTTAAAATTACAGGCAACTATGTTATTGGAAATTTTTATCTCATCCGTTTCTTTTATGGCAAGGTACGGGGGGAATCAGAACGATGAGGCTTATGCGGGTGTGATAGCCTCTGACAGTGGATATGCAGCAGCGGGTATATGGATGAGTTATGGTGTCAATGGCGATTTTGCCTTTGTTAGACTTGGACAGACCGGTAATATGCTTTACGCGAAACTGATCGGAACCTCGGCTGAGGATAGGGCTTTCGGCCTAACTACTGCCCCCTGGGGGTATGTCCTTGCGGGAAGAACGACGAACGCGAATTTTGATGCGTTGGTCGTCTCCCTTGATAACGGTGGAAACTTCCTATGGGCTAAATATGTGGGTTCTTCATTTGACGATTATCCATATTGGATAACCCAAACCTCCGATGGTAACGTTTTGGCAGCGGGATATTCGGTGGGCTTTGGAAATGCCGTATGGATATTCAAGATGGACGGTATGGGAAACCTTCTCTGGTCCAAAACATTGAATTATGCTGACCCTTCAATGCTGAGGGAGGCCAGAGAGGACAATTCCGGGAGATTAATGATGGTTGGTAGAATATCCTCCGGTGGAAATATTGACGGCCTAATTATAAGAGCCGATAGCGCGGGAAATCCCCTTTGGTCCCTCAGGATAGATATAGGTCCAGAAGATTGGTTCTATTCCATAGATCAAACACCCTCGGGGGATTATTGCGTGGGTGGATACACGAACGCACCTGGCAATACGGACATAATAGTCCTTAGAGTTGATACCTTGGGGAATATAAAGTGGATAAAGGCCATCGGCGGGGGGCAGAACGACGAGGGTTTCGGTATATCCGCTTCCCCCGATGACGGTTGTGTGGTAGTTGGATACACCTTTACATACTCGCATGATGCTTTCGGGTTTGAGGATGCAGTCGTTATAAAACTTGACAATGTCGGTAATATAGTGTGGGCAAAGATCTTCTGGGGAACGGATTTTGGAGATGTAGGGAATGATATAGATCTCGCGCCCGATGGAGGATACTTTATAGTGGGAAATAGCTATAAATTGGTCGGATGGAGTACGAGATCGGATTTCTTCGTTGTGAAAACGCTTCCCGATGGAACGGTGTGCTCCGGAAATTCCGCCGATATAACCCCTAACATTTATACACCGAGTTATACGATTGATAACACCTTACCAACCCTAAACGATAGAACATCATCAACATCCATAACGGACGCCAGTGTAAGTGTAAGTAATATAGGACCATCCACAACGGCGAGTTGCACGCCGCTCGGAGGGGATGATGAGCTATCAATTGAGGAATTACAGTTGAAATATGGTGATGTTGGTGGAATATACACCGTTGATGGTAGGAGGTTTAAGGATCTAAAATCCGCTCCGAAGGGAATATTGTTCATAAAATACGGGGAGGGTTTCAGAAGGATCATAAAGAGGTGAATTACATAATATTTACGGATGTGGATGGAACCTTAGTGGATCACTATACCTACTCCTTTGATGATGCGCTGATTGTAATATCCCAGTTGAAATTCCTCAAAATACCCATAATTCTAAACACGAGCAAGACCTTCTACGAAACCGTTGAACTTCAAAGGAGATTGCGGATCAGTGATCCCTTCGTGGTTGAGAATGGAGGTGGAATATTTATACCTTCCGATTTGGATTTGAATTTGGAGGATTACGAGTTTGAGAGCTTCAACGATTACAAGGTTTTAATTCTCGGCAAGACTTATGAAGAGATAAGGGGTTTCTTAGAATCCTATCGTGATAGATATAATTTAAAGGGATTTGGGGATATGGATATATCGGAAATTATGGAGAGAACATCAATGGACGGTGAAAGGGCTAAGTTATCCAAAAAAAGAATGTTCTCGGAGCCTATAATCTTTGAAAGTGATAAAGATTTGGATGAGTTTAAAAGGATTTGCCATAGGGAAGGTTTTAAACTGTTGAAGGGGGGGAGATTTTACCATATAGTTCATCATAAGCAGAGTAAAGGTAGGGCGGTTGAGATCTTAAAGGATATATACGAAAAAACCTTTAAACGGAAATTTACGAGCATAGGTCTTGGAGATGGAAAGAACGACGAGGATATGCTGAGGAAGGTTGATATACCCGTTCTTATACCCAACCCATCCTACGGATACGCCGATATGAGCATAGAAGGTTTAATAAAGGCGAAATGTTTCGGGAGTAAGGGCTGGGCTGAAACCCTTAGAAAGATACTGGGGTTGTGATTCAAAGCATCTTATAGTATGTTTCTATCTCATAATCCGTGACCTTTATCCTAAACCTGTCCCATTCAACGAGTTTGTTCTCTATGAGTTTGTTGAACATACTCTCACCCAACGCTTCTTTCAGTATATCATTCTCCAAAGCGAAATCCACCGCTTCGCGCAGGGATGATGGCAGAGAATCTATGTTCATCCGCTTTCTCGTGCTTTCATCCATGTGGTATATATCCATTTCAATGGGTGAAGGTGGTTCTAAGTTCTCCTTAACTCCCCTCAGTCCCGCCGTTATTATGGAAGCGAAGGCCAAGTAAGGGTTGGTACCGGGATCCGGGGATCTCAATTCCATCCTGGCCGATGAGGGTTTCTTAAACGCAGGTACCCTAACTAATGCCGATCTGTTCGCTCTTCCCCAAGATATATACACGGGTGCCTCATAACCCACGACCAACCTCTTATAGGAATTTACCCACTGGTTCAAAACCAGAGTTATGTTCTTTATGTATTTTAATATTCCAGCCAGGAATGACTTGGCGAAGGGGGAGAGCTGATAATTATCCTTTTCATCATAAAAGAGGTTTCTCCCATCCTTCCATACTGACATGTGCAAATGCAAACCGCTCCCATTTATACCGAATATGGGCTTGGGCATAAATGAGGCGTATATACCGTATTTTCTCGCTATTTCCTTTATTATCATCTTTGAGACTTGAAGTATATCCGCCATCCTTAAAGCCTCCGAATAACGAAAATCTATCTCATGTTGGCTGTAAGCGACCTCGTGATGTGAGGCTTCAACATCTATGCCCATATCTTTTAAGACCTTTACGGTTTCCTCCCTCGCCAAGGTGGGTTTATAACTCGGCAAAGTATCAAAGTACCCGGCGCTGTCCAAGATTTCGGGCCTCTCGTTGGAGCCAAAGTAGAAATATTCAAGCTCAGGTCCTACAAAGTAGGAGTATCCCTCCTTAGCTATATCTTGCATTTTCCTTTTAAGGATTCCCCTCGGATCCCTTTCAAAAGGTTCTCCATTGGGTTTCAGAATATCGCAGACTATATACGCCGTCTTAAATCCACTTATATCCTTCGGTGCGATGAATATACCGTTGGGATCCGGTTTGGCTATGAGATCAGACTCCTCTATCCTTACAAAACCTTCAACGGATGAGCCATCAAACACTATACCTTCGTTAAACGCCCTTTCTATTTCCGCCACGCTCAGGTTGAAGCCTTTAAGCCTGCCGAGAATATCGGTAAATATCAGAGTGATAACTTCAACTTTCTCCTCTTTAAGCAAAGACAAAGCATTCTCTATCCTTTCCATAATTTTCACTCCTTCAAATTAAAAAGTTTTTGCGGATTTTCGTATATCACCTTCTTTATTATAAAATCGTCGTATCCGTTCAAGCTCAGTTCCAATACGGTCTCCGGCAAGATCAGAGGATTCGGACATAAGGGATCAAAGTTAGATGAGAGCAAAATCCTATCCAAGGGGAGATCACCTTTAAATATATTTTCAACCATGTTTTTTGTCGTTGAGGGCCATAGGGAGAAGCCGAACCAGAAGGGCAGGTTTATAACATCAAGGGCGGTCAATATATCCATATCATTTAAAACGACGAGTTCGGGTGGTATATCCGTATCCTCGGCGAGCTTCTCAATCTTTTTGATAGCATGTTTCCTATAATTCTCCGGAAGATCAACGAAAACGGGTTTCTTATGCTTCCTTCCGAGTTCAAACATCATCTTTAAAGTTTCAAGTTCCATAACATCGTTGTGATCCGTTATTCCACACTCCCCGAGAGCGACGACGAAGTCCAAGTCAAGATACTTATCCATGAAATCAACCACGCTAAAAGGATCCCTGATCATGGCCTTTGGGGATATTCCCAAGGCCAAATACACTCTTATACCTACCTTTTCCGCCCTTGACTTCTCAAACCTTATTAGCCTCTCAAAGTGATCATGGTATGTCTCCGGATAAGAGAATTTGTAGGCGGGCTGAGAGAAACCAACTATGGCCTCAACGCCGGAGAGGGCCATAAGCCTTAAATCGTAAAAGGAAGCGGATTGAAAATGTATATGCGGATCTATTATAGGAATGCGCATACGATATTCTAAGGTTGAAATTTTATCGCTTATAGAATACGAGGTTATGCGAAGCAGATATATGGAAAATCTTGTGTATATCGTCCTTCTAATGGTTTCGGGTATAACAATACTTACAACTCTAAGCATAGTTGCCATACTACTCTACGAAAGTTTTCAATTTTTTAAGGAAGTTCCAATCAAAAAATTCCTTTTGGATACTCAATGGACACCGCTGTTTGCAAACAAACACTTTGGAATATGGCCGTTATTAGCAGGTACATTTTTAACATCATCAATAGCCATGTTAGTATCCATACCTTCGGGGATATTTATAGCGATATATCTCAGTGAATATGCAAGTACGAGATATAGAAATATATTGAAGCCTGCCTTGGAGATGTTGGCAGGGGTACCTACGGTCGTTTATGGTTATTTCGCCCTACTTACCGTTACACCTTTTTTAAAGAGATTCATACCGAACCTTTCAGGTTTCAACGCCCTATCCGCTGGATTGGTTATGGGTATAATGATCATACCCATAGTCGCATCTTTATCCGAAGACGCGATAAGGGCTGTACCTATAACCCTCAGAGAAGCCTCTTATGCCTTAGGCGCCACCAAGTTTCAAACAATCACAAGAATCATACTTCCGGCGGCATCTTCTGGAATAATATCTTCCTTTGTTCTCGGTATGTCCAGAGCCTTAGGAGAGACCATGATCGTGACCATAGCAGCGGGACAGATACCGAATCTAACCCTCAATCCTTTGCAGCCCGTAGAAACCATGACGGCTTACATAGTGCAGGTCAGTTTGGGAGATACACCTCATGGAACATTGGAGTACAGGACTATCTTCGCCGTCGGTATTTCATTATTCTTCATAACCTTGGGATTCAACATAGCGGGTTATCTGTTAAAAAAGAGGAACTTACGCTACATAAACCAGCAATAAGTTTAACACCCGTATAATACCTTCCATGCCTCTGAGCGTAGATTTCAATGCCGACAATAATATAACCATAATAAAACTCGCAGGGGATTTGGATACATACACGGCTCCCGAGTTCTTAGAAAAATTTAACAATTATATACTCACAGGTCCTAAACTCTTTATCGTTGATCTATCGGATGTAAATTTCATAAGTTCGGCGGGTTGGGGAGCGTTATCCTCCGCTTTGAAAAAATCAAGGGAGAATTTCGGGGAGCTCGTGCTATACGGGATGAAAGGGCAGGTAAAGAGGGTTTATAAGATCATGGGATTCAGGGCCGTATTAAAGGCTTTTGATGATCTTGATGAGGCGGTAAAATATCTACTCGGTAAAAGAAAATGAACTTTATATGCTTCTTTGATTTATACACGGGTGAAAAGCTGAGTTGGGAGCAGGTTGTGCAGAAGATTTCAAAGAGCAGGGTCATATATGTCGGTGAGATACACAACAAAAGGTACATACACGACCTTCAACTCAATGTAATAAAGGCCTTAAACGAAAAGGGATATAAAGTGGCGATAGGTTTTGAGATGTTTCAGCAACCCTATCAGAAATACCTGGATAGGTTTATAAACAAAGAGATATCCGAAGTTGAAATGCTGTACCTGACAAAGTGGTATAAGAATTGGAATATGGATGTCGGACTTTACAGGGATATATGGAATTACGCACGGAAGAAGGGTATCAAGTTGCTTGCATTAAACATTCCCACTGACTTTCGTAAGAAAGTCAGAAATATGTCCTATGAAAAGATGAGAAAAAGCAAATACTTGCCAAATGATCTCGTTGAACCCGACAGTGCATACATAAATTACTTTAAAAGCGCCATAGGTGGCCATAAGGGTATGGATAAAGATTTTGAGGGTATGCTAAAAGTGATGCTGGCATGGGATGAGGGTATGGCTTACAGTATATCAAGATTCTTAAAGAAAAATCCAGAGTATAAAGTCGTAGTCATCGTTGGATACGGACATATATATGGAAGATATGGTATCCCTTCAAGGGTTGAGAGAATGACGGGAGAGAAAGGAACGGTAATGATACCCTTAGAAAACATATCCAAGGATCTCGGTAAGGGCGATATAGGTTTCTGCGTACCCTAAGGGATAGCTCGTCATCACCCTATGGTTCATCTTTCTCCCTTAGAATAAACACAACTATGAAAAGGGGAGTTTATATTTTTGTTCTTTTGGCATTTTTCGTATTTTCCTTATACGCCCAGTTTCCCCCGAGGCACATAGCACTTGGCGATTGGATGATGCTTCATGGGTCAATGGGACATAACGGCTTTTCGGCTTTGAAGGGTGTCATAACATCTTGGAGTGTTAAATACACCATAAGCGCTGGGAATGGTGAATCCCAGCCCGTTGTAGGCGATGCGAACGGAGATGGGACACCCGATATAATTTTCACCAACTGGTTTTCCTGCAATGTTAGCTCGTACAACGGTTCAACGGGAGGTTTGCAATGGAGTGTATCCTTGGGTGGTTCTGGGAGTCCTTCCGCTCCCGCTATGGCTGATCTCATACCAACAAATCCTGGACTTGAAATAGTAATATCCTGCGGTTCAAGTTTGCATCTTCTTAGGGGTACGGATGGTTCGGTTATATGGAGTTTGGGCTATGGAGGTTATCCAGCTCCCGCCGTCGCTTTTGATGGCCCGGATACTTTAATAATATCATCAAATGGGACGAACATATATGCCATAAGGCCCAATGGGACATTAGTTTGGTCGGCGTCCGCTGGGGGAACGACCTATCATTCAGCATCACCAGCGATTGGGGATATAAATGGGGATGGGAGATATGAAGTTGTGGTTAGGGGAAACGATGGGTATGTGAGGGCTTACACTTTCTCATCGGGGGCATTATTATGGAGTGCGTATGTAGGGTCGCCGCCGTGGTCGGAAGTGACTCTGGCTGATATAAATCTTGACTGTGTGGATGAAGTTATAGTGGCGAATTCCTCGGGGACATTGTATGTACTTGATGGTTCAACTGGTGGTACGGTTTGGACATTTTCGTTAGGGGCGGTACCCGCAGGACCGATATCGGTTGCCGATGTGAATGGTGATAATATAAACGATATAATAGTGGGTTTGAGGAATAGTTCTGGAAGCTGCGTCTCTGGTGTAGGGGTCAAAGTCATATCGGGGACGGGGACATTACTATGGCAGCAGACTGGATGGACGCCGAATGCGATGCATGGAGGTGGGAGGGTGGTTGCGGACTTTGATGGGGATGGGCAACTTGAAATAGCGGGAGTTCCTTACGGTTCTTGGTGCAACGGTGATGGCGTTTTTAGGATGTTCAATGCTTTGACTGGCACCGTTGAATGGACATACACTTATGGTGTTGATGCGGAAGGTGC